>JAHCJH010000064.1 GCA_026126345.1 Phycisphaeraceae bacterium
CGGGTACGCCTCACGACGTCCCCAATGACGACGTCGTGCGTCGAGCCCAGCGCCACCGCCAGCGACGCGGCGAACGCCATCCCGGGATCGTTCCAAGGCAACGATCCCGCCCGAGCCTTCCACCCCAGCACATACCGGCGAAACTCGCTCGAACTCGTCTTCTCTCTCGCCGCGATGACCAGCGGAAACACGAACGCTCCCTCCCGCACACCCTGGGGCGGTTCTTCCCTGGCCGCCAGTTCGAGATGCACGAAGGCGGCGTACTCCGCCAGCGCGACGGGCACGCAATCAGCCTCGTTCTCCGCCGCGTGCTGCACCGCGCCGAGCAGATCCGTCGAGATCGAACTCCAGGTGTCCGACGGCCATGCGATGGTGCGGCGACCACGATTTGCCAGGGGCTCGATCGGATCGATCCGACCCCCGCCGATCGTCCACTCGTCGCAGGAGCATCGCAGATCGTTCACGGCATCATCGCGAAGCAGTTGACGGCTGGCGGCTCTGAGGTGGTCGAGGAACTCCTCTGCACGGAGCGCGGCCGGGTCGTGATCATGACCTGACGACATGGCAGAATCGTATCGCATTCAAGAACGACAACCCCCGGGGTTGCAACCCGGGGCATGCAAAGCGAGGGCGAGGGATGGTGTCACGAACCGGTGCCAAGAGATCCAGAGACGTGGCGAGCCGATCCACCCAGCCGGAGGGACGTTCCGGCTGCATTCGGGACTCCGATATCCGAGGTCACCAGCCAAGAGGCAGCATCCCTCGTTGATAGACGGTTTGAACTCCCGATCGAAGTGCGACCAGAACACGTTCGACTGGTGCGACCAGCGCGGCGTGGCGTGCCTCACGACCGGGCTGCTGCACTTCCGGCGTTGAGATCGCCCCGGCCAGCGCCCCAAGCCGGCGCGGTATCATTGGGTGATGGCCGAAACGCTGCAAACTTGGCGGCGAAGAGCCCGCATCAGTCGGCTGGTGTTCGCGGCGTTGATCGTGCTGTACGCTGTCGGCGCCTTTGTGCGGATCGACTACGTTCATGCGGCAACCGGTGTGAATGTGGGATTGCGGGCGGGCGGCCTGCACGTCGGCTGGCAGAACGGGCTGATTCCGCTCGAGGCGAACGGGTTCAGCCTGAGCGGGGCAACGGGCCAGATACGTTGGCTCCCGAGGTTCCTCAGCGGCACCCACGCCGGGACGCCTTTGGTGAACTGGTGGATACTCGATGTGCCATGGTGGCCCGTGGTCGTCTTGGCGGGCGCAGTCGCGCTCCGCGCCCAAAGGCACGTCGTCCGGATTCGGCGCTGCGGTTGCCATCGGTGTGGTTATCCGCGGGCGGGGATCGCGCCGGATGCGCCATGCCCTGAATGCGGGCTTGAGGGAGGCAAGTCATGAGCGCGCGGCCGATTGCATGGTGTGTCGCGGCGGCGTTGACCTGCGCAACGTGGGCGGCACCGCCCAGCGTCGTGGTCGCACGGCCGGACCACGGCGATGTCGGCGTGGATCCGGGACTGCGCGAGATCCGCATCGAGTTTGACCAGGCGATGAGCATCGCCGGCCAGTCGCTCTGCGGTGGGGGATCGTCGTTTCCGACGCTGACCGACAAGCCGAGGTGGGAGAGGGGGGCCGACGGGACGATGCGTGTGCTGGTCCTGCCAGTCAAGCTTGAGCCGGAGCACGAATACACCTTGAGCGTGAACTGCCCGGCCGCGAACAACTGCCGGAGTGCCGCCGGAGAGCCAGCCGAGATCACGCCCATCTGGTTCAGGACGGGAAGAGCGGGTGGCGCATCCCCTCCCGGGCCTACTCCGGACGAGAACCGGGAGGCGATCATTGCGCTCCGCCGCGCGATCGACGGGCGGTACTCGTACCGCGATCTGCGAGTGAAGGACTGGGATGCAAGGTTCGATGCGTGGCGCGAGAAGTTGGAGAACGCCCCAACACGCGGTGCGTTCGCGCGGACCGCTGCGCGCCTGCTCATGGCGGCTGAGGACCCGCACGTTTCCCTGCGCGTGGGGGAGGCGGTCGTAGGAACCGTGCGCGGCGGCCCGCGGGCAAACGTCGACTTCTCCCGGGTCGACAAGATCGTGCCGGGCCTGAAGTGGAAGAACAAGGCGGTGGCGACCGGGACACTTGAAGATGGCGTGGGGTACCTCGCCATCACGAGTTGGTCGCCCGAGTCTGTCGATCCTGTCTTGGCCGTGCTGGACGGTTGGCGGACTTCGCCCGGGATCATCATCGACGTCCGCGCGAACGGGGGCGGCGACGAACTCGCCGCGAGGTCCGTTGCGGCGCGGTTCGCGAGCCGTCCGGCGGTCTACTCGAAGCACCAATTCCGGCAGGGCGACGGATTCGGCCCGGTGGTGGACCGAGTCCTGGAACCAGCGCCGGTGGAGGCTCGATTCACCGGCAAGGTCGTGGTTCTGATGGGACCGGCTTGCATGAGCAGCTGTGAGTCGTTTCTCCTGATGATGCGGCATGGAGCCAACGCACCTCTGGTTGGGGCACGGTCACGCGGCAGTTCTGGCAATCCGAAGCCGGTGGCCCTGGGAAACGGCGTGAGCGTAATCCTGCCGACCTGGCGCGACATGCTCCCCGACGAAACGCTGCTCGAGGGACGCGGCGTAGAGCCGGACTTGGTCGTGGAGGTGACCCCAACGACTGACGCTGTACTGCAGGCTGGGCTGCGTCTGCTTCGTCGGTGAGGCAGTCCAGAGGCGGTTTGCGCCTGACCGATCCGCCAGGGGATGGCCGACTGGTCGGGGGCCACACTCGCCTCTCTGCGATTCCGGGCGATGTGTCCGAGAGGCTCAGCGACCGAGCGCATTCCCCCGGCAGCGTGCCGCAGGCCTTGCGGCAACTCCGGTATCCCAAGACTCGCCAGGGGGTCTGAAGGATGACCCGTGATTCGGGCGAGACTCCGTTGGGCGTGCATTGCAGTGTCGCCCGGAACCCAGATCAGGATCCGCCGCCGTCACCCGGACTGAGAAAGTGCCACGAAGCCACTTCCGCGCGGCCGGCCCTCCTCGCGGTAGCGCGGCTCGGCGCGTTGGAGGCGTCGATGGTGCCCACGACTATGACATCAGCACAGGACGCGCACGCGCGCTTTGCCATTTCGCGTTGAGCCAGGCTCGCGGTGCCTCGCCCGGCGAAGCTCGCTGCGACGAGCTCCTCAACGATCACCAGGCCTTTCACCCCCAGCACCCGATCAATCCTCGCCGCAAGGAGTCCCGCGCGGGCGCCCCGGATCGTCCACCACCACAGGTTGCCATGGGCGTGACATGAATCGAGTTCCTCGGCCGTCGCCGGGAAGAGCCTCGCCCGCAGCACAGGGTCTGCTTCGGCGATGCGTTGGTAGCCAGCCCGCACGAACGCCGCCGCTTCATCCGGAGACGCCGGCTCGAGATCAACGACTTCCGTTCGTGGCGTTGGTGCTCGGGCGATCGCCGCGGCCGGCGCAATCGCGAACACCTGGTCCGCTCGACTGGTCCACCCCGCGCGCACGGGCGGCGCCCCCAGGCCCGGCATCAGAACGCGTGCGCGAACCGGCTCGAACATGGAGTACTCGCGCATGGCTTTCAGAGCGGCACCGGCGCAGTCTTGAGCAATCGCATCCCCGGCGATGAGATCGACAAAGGCCTGGTGCCTGTCCCCCCCAAAGAACCGAATGGCACAGAACAGGGGTGTTTCGGCAACGTCGATCACCCGAGGCAGGTAGTCGGTCGGCGAGCCCAGACCCATCGCGGCCGCAAACGACTCGGCGAACCCCTGATCGTCGAGCCGCCGCAACTCCTCACTCAGAGCGGCGTGTAGCGCGGCATCCGCAGAGGCCTGATCCATCTGCGTGAGAAACGTGGGCAGGAGGCGCCGGCGAAACTCTGCGTGCAGCGACTGACAAACATGAGTTGGAAGGCCCATGGCATTGGATCCGCAGTCGAGCCCAGCAAGAAAAAGAGGAGTCCGGGTCTGAGAAAGACCGGCCTCGAAGCCCGGGTGCTAGACGCGATTGACCCGGGCGGCACCCAGCGACCACACGATGTCGATGAGGCCCCAGACGCCTGCTCCGGCACAGGTCAAGCAGGCGATCCCCAACTCCGGATACGGCATCGCCAACTCGAAGCACATCAGCTCCGCGATCACAGCCGACGCGGCGAGCACGACGAGCCCGCGCATCGGACTCATCTTCCTCACGGTCATCCTTACGTCCTCGCCTCGTGTCAATGCTCGCGGTTCTGACCTGCGGTCATTGTAGCGGAACCGCCTCCTGCTCTTCGACCCGAGCCGATGGTCTGCCCTCGGCTTCCACCAATGCAATCGCGAGGCCATGCTTTTCGGGACACACGCGAAGTGCGACTACGGCTCGATGCCATCAAACGATGACGTCAACCAACGGTCGACCCCGCACAGCAACCTCTGCAGTTGATTTCGCGCGGCTGGCTGGAAACGACAACCCCCGGGTTCTGCAACCCGGGGGTTGTGCGAATAGAGGGCGAGGGGTGATGTGACGACGGACTTCTCAAAGCCCCAGAGTCACCCCGCCTCAATGCGGCCTTCCGGTAAGCTCATGCCTTTATGGGTGCAGGCGGCGGTGACGCTGCGGCCAGTCGAGCGGGTCGGGCCTGAGAACCAGACGTCCCGTGGGAGTCTCCACGGTGAGGATCCCGGTCTCGGAGGCGCGTTGGTACCGTCCCTCGATCGTGAAGACGTTGTGGTTCCACCAGTCGTCGCCGATGCGCTCCTGCTCCTCGATCGGCAGGGCGGTGAACGTGAAGTAGTCATGATGGACATGGAAGCGGAAGGTCCCGGTGGACGGGTCAATGGTGTGCCGGGCGGGCATGCGCTTCTCGGCTTGGCGGATGCCGCCCACGTCAAAGTCGTCGATGTAGAGATACGCCCCCGGAACAAGAAACGCCTCGGGCCGGGGTGCGTCCACGCGCTCCACGACGTATCGCCCGTGCGGGAGCGACGGATCTGGCTGCGATGGTTGTTGTCGCAGCATCACGATCTCCGGGATGAGCATCCACGCGAAGACCCCGACGAGCACGAGCCACCCCGCGAGCTTCGCCGCGGCGGGCCAGCGTGGGCACGTCGGCGGTCTCAGTGAGAATCCGACAAGCCCGAGCACCCAGCGCCATCGCAGCAGCAGCATCGCGACCGAGCAGAGCAGGAGCCCCAGCGCGATCTCGAATGCTCCGATGAAGTACTCGTGATTCAGTAGAGTCAGGTTCGCGGTGATGCCCAGACCCATCAGCGCACCCACGCCGCGCGTCCGCGGCACGAGGACGAGGAGGCAGCAGACCAGTTCGGCCATGCCCAGCGCGAACTCGTACCGGCGTGAGAACGCGTGCATCACCCACACGAGGTCGAACCCAGTGGCATCGACCATGCGTTGGTCAAGCCCGTAGGAGCCAACGTGCACGAATTGACGCGAGAGCACCTTGCCCAGGCATAGCCGAGCATCCAGAGAGCAAATCCGCACGCCAGCAAACCGTCAGCGACGCTGCACGCCCGAGCGAACAGACACGCCGGCCCGCCACGCGTCTCGACGGCTTCAGAAGGGACTGGAGGCGGGGGTGAAGGTGGCTCGGACATAGGTTGCTCGCAGAAAACGTGCGCTCGTCATTGAGGCGCGATCCCGATGACATCGATGTCGGCCCCCTTCCCGCCGTCGCCCGACGGCTCGACGAGTTCGATGTGATACACGCCCGGTTCGAGCTTGGCGCTCTCGGGAATAGCGACGTCGCGCCAGCTCCACGTGTTCCAGTCCTTGCCCGTGGGCTTGAGTTTCAGCATCTCACTCTCAAAGACGAACCGGTCCCCCCTGCGGATCTTGACGCGAAGTTGTGAGGTGACCGGGCAGGCATAACGGATGCGGACTTTCTGAGGTCCAGCGGTCTTGACCTCCAGCGGCAGGCTCAACCAGTTGGCCGGACGCTCGCCCCACCCGCGCGCGACACACTGGTTGCCGGACGCGCCCTCGTTGTTCCAGTAGAAGCCGCCTGCGATCGACCCTCGGAAATACGCCTCCTCCGCCTCCCGAAAGTCCCCTGCGGAGGGACGGGCATCGCGCCACCACTTCGTTGCGCGACGAACACGTTCGTCAGGGTCCTTGGCCGCGCGTGCGAGCATCGCCTTGACAGGCTGTTGAAGGCGCCGTGAAGCCAGATACGAAACGGCCGCGGCTCGTTCCATGGCGTCCGCATCGGCAAACCGCTGCTCGAAACCCTCGAACAGCGGCCCGCCCTTGTCCACCGCCAGTGAGAACCCGGCAGCCCCTCCGTGGTTCATCACCAGCACCACGATTTGTCCTCGGGTGCCCGACGCGTCGGCGTACGCAACATCCGGATGATCCGGTGTGCAGCCGCGCGTTCCGCGGTAGAAGTGAATCAGCTCGCCATCGAGCCAAACGGCGCATTCATCATCGGAACTGATGTAGAGCGTGAGCGGCGTGCGGAGGTCCGATGGGAGGGTGGTTGCGAGATAGAAGTACGCCGGGCCGCCTGCGGGGCCGTCGAGCGATATCGTGCCGCTCGCGTCGGGCTTGATCGCTCGCCATTGAGCGTTTCGTGCGGGGTCCGACGGCGGGGTCGGGGCGTCCGGTGCGACATGGCACCAGCGCCAGGCCATGTCCTCGGCGTCCAGGGGATCCCACTCGATGCCGTACCGACGCCCGTTCTCGAAGGGCCCAAGGGCGCTCCAGCCATGCTCGACGTTGAGGATGGTGCGCGGGGATGGGTCCGGCCTGTCCGATCCCCAGTTCTGCGCCCTCGCACGCTCAAGCGAGCACCTGTCGAGCGGGAAGCGGAACTTCGCGAGGATCGGCCTGGCTTTCGCCTCGCCGAACTCGTCGAGGATGTCGCTCGCCATCATCGCGGGCCACAGGTGCCACGGCGTCCAGCGCGGCGCGGTGAACGGGCGACGCAGCAGATTCCTTAGTGGAGCCCAGTCTCGCCGGCCATCCTTGGTCTTCGACGTGTTCACCAGTTCCATGAGCAAGCCCGCGGCAGGGTCGTACGAGATGATCTCTTCGATGGGGAGCCGAGTCTGGAGGTACTCGAACCGCGCCGCCTTGGGGAAGTGATCGGCGTAGTAGTCGCCGCGCCCGGCGAACGGCGCCCCCAAGGGCGCGAGATGGTCCGTCACGGCCCCCTGCATGAACTCCGCCCAGCCCTCGAAGAACCCCCCGAGCATCAGGTGCGTGGCGGGATGCTCAAACTGGAACCCGTGGGTCATCTCGTGGAAGTAGCGTTCGAGCCACTCCGCGTTATCCCAGTCGCCGCGGCCCACATGGATGCGAAGTTCGGCCTTGATGCACCGATGTCCACCCGACATGTCCGGATCAGGCCAAATGACGAACCGTCTGCCAACGCGAAGGCATGGATCAGCGGCAAAGAGGTGCACGAGCACCTCGTACCCGAGATCGAAGTTGAGCACAAAATCACTCTTGGCGGCTCGCTCAGCGAATCCGTCGGTGGCAAGCACGATGACATGATGGCCGACGAGCACTCGCGCGATCGCCGGGTTGGCCCTCCGCATCCAGTCGACGCACTCCACCTGTTCCCTCGGGGTGATCGCCGGCGCCGGGGCCTTCAGGCGATCGTGCAACGCGAAGAGCGCGCCCCGGTACGTGGCCGAGTGCGGCGGGGCCTCGGGCAATGCGGAAGGAGCCGGCTGCGCCTGAACGCCTGAGCACACCAACGACCAGGACAGCAAGGCGCATGGCACAAGCATGGCCAAATAGTACTGACATCGGCGACTGGGACCGGAAACGACAACCCCCGAGTCTCGCGACCCGGGGGTTCTCGAATAGAGGGCGAGGGGTGGCCTGACGACACGCACTACCGAGACCCAGAAACATGAAGCGCAGACGCCGCCGTCCGGCAAAGGCGGCAAGACGGCGGTTCACAGGCTCCGCTGGGTCGAACCCCGGGGGGGGGGCGCCGAAGAGTGCTGCTTGTCAGTCGGACGGCTGACCTGTCGCGGGGAGGCGGTCGTGTAGACAAGTCTTCATCAGCGTCGCCATCTGGTACCATGCGAGCGATGAAGAAGTACGCCCCCCTCGGGTTCCTGCTGGCCGGTGCCGGATTCGTGATTCCCCAAGTGATCGCCAAGCTCAGCGGGGAGCCGATCAACGGTGCCTTGATCGTCATCGGCGTTCCATTTTTCATCATCGCCGCCGGTCTCCAGGCCCACGGCCGGAAGAAGTCCGACAGTCCACCCGCGCCGCCCGCCCGCTGACCACTGCGCGCACCTCTCGAACCAGTTCATGGAGGTTGGTGCGTGGCTGACTGAAGCCTCCGACGAACGATCACCGACCTGGTGCCCAAAGCCGGCGGACGTGTCGGCGCGGAGGTTTGCGTCATATCACACTGGTAGACGCGGGCCAGTCGTTCGTGATGCTGTTCACTTCACGACTGCAAAGTGAAAACGCGTCGATCCGCGACGGCTGCTTCCGGCATTCGCATGATCGCTCAGCATGCCGCTCCCGGTCACACCGTTCTGAAACGACAACCCCCGAGTCTCGCGACCCGGGGGTTATGCGAATAGCGGGGGCAGGATTTGAACCTGCGACCTCCGGGTTATGAGCCCGACGAGCTACCAGGCTGCTCTACCCCGCAGTCGTGAACCACAGTAGAACCGGAGGGCGGCGGAGTCAACCGAACGGAGGCGGTTCGGGGTCCGATGCGCGAACCGGGGCGGCCAGAGGCGCTGAGGCCGGCCTGAACGGCGTGCGTTCGCCGGGGGAACCGTGGCGAGGAAGAGAAGTTGAGGGCCGCGGCGCGGCATGGGTGGCGACCGTGGCCGGGCGGTCAGCCGATGAACCGCTCGAGGATCTCGACCGGGTGCAGGGCCTCGCGCCCGGCGCCGTCGGCGATCTGGTGGCGGCAACTGGTGCCGGGCGCGGCGATGAGCGTGCCGGCCTCCGCCGCGCGAGCGAGCGGGAGCACGCCGCCGCCGGGCAGATTGCCGATGGCCATGGAGAGGTCGAACGTGCGGGCGTTGTAGCCGAACGAGCCGGCCATGCCGCAGCAGCCGGTGTCCGGCACGCGCAGGCGGTCGCCGAGCACCCGGCGCAGCGCTGCGGCGCTGGATGATGCGCCCCACAGGGCTTTCTGGTGGCAATGCGCGTGGAGAACGCAGGCGGGGGCGTCGTCGCCGATCGCGTCCAGGCGGGGCGGCCGGGGATGGCGGTCCCAATGGCGGTCGATGAACTCCTCGACCAGCATGGCCTTGTCGGCCAGGCGGCGGCGCACGTGGATCGGCGCGGCGAGGCGCAGCTGCAGCCAATCGTCCTTGATGGCGCTGAGGCACGAGGGCTCAAGCACGAGAATCGCGGCGACGTCGGGCGATTCCACGGCCGGCCGCAGGCGCTCGATGGTGCGGTCGGCGGTGTCGATGGCCGATTCGAGCATGCCCACGCTGATCATGGACCGGCCGCAGCAGCCTGCGTCGGCGACGTCCACCGCGTACCCCAGGCGTTCGATCAGGCGCACGGCCGCCAGGCCGATGCGGCTCTCGGTATACGGGGTGAAGCAGTCGCCGAACAGAACGACGCGGGGCCCGCCGGCGGCGGTCGTCGCCGGGCGCGACCGCGTGAGCGCGAACAGCGACCGCGAGAAGCGCGGCAGGCTCCGGCGCGGGTGGATTCCCAGCGCCGCGCCCAGCGCCCAGCGCACCGGCGGCAGGGCGTTGACGGCGTTGGCGAGCCACCACGTCGCCGCGCCGAAGCGGTTGATCCAACGCACGTGGCCGATGGCCAGCGCCCGCGGCGGCACGCGCCCTGTGGAGCGAAAGCGCTGGGCCGTGAACTCGGCCTTCAGGCGGGCGATATCGACGTTGCTGGGGCACTCGGCCTTGCAGGCCTTGCAGGACAGGCAGAGGTCGAGCGTCTCCATGGCGCCGGGATCGGCCCAGGGCGACGGCTCCGCAGCCCCCCCACCGCCGCCGGCCAGCTGGCCGGTGATGGCCAGGCGCAGGGCGTTGCCCCGACCGCGGGTGCTGTGTCGTTCGTCGAGTGTGGCGCGGTAGCTGGGGCACATGGCCCCGCCGGAGGTCTTTCGGCAGACCCCGGCGCCGTTGCAGCGATCGACAGCGCCGTCGAAGCCGTGCTGATCGTCGTAGGTGTAGTACGTGTTGGCGGCGGGGCGGCGCGGAGCGACCGGCCGGGGGGGCGGCGCGCCGCGCTGCGGCTCGGCCCGGGTGCGGTCGAGGATGGAGGAGGCGGGGCCGGGGGCGATGATGTTGCCGGGGTTGAGCAGGCCGCGGGGGTCGAAGGCGTGCTTGATCTGCGCAAAGGCCCGCATGAGTTCCGGGCCGTAGAAGCGTTCGAGCAACGGCCCGCGGACGCGACCGTCGCCGTGCTCACCGCTCATGACGCCGCCGCAGCGCTTGGCCAGGTCGGCTACCTCGACGGCGATGCGGATCAACCGCTGCTGGTCGGCTGGGTCGCTGGGGTCGAGCATGGGTCGCACGTGGAGCACGCCGACGCTGGCGTGGGCCCAGAAGGCGGCGCGGGTGCCCTCGCGCTGCACGATGGCGCGGAACTCGCGCACGAACTCGGCGAGGCGCTCCGGCGGCACCGCGTTGTCTTCCACGAACGTGACGGGCTTTCGGCGCCCCGGCAGGTTGTGCAGCAGCGGCTCGCCGGCCTTGCGCAGTTTCCAGGCGTCGGCCATGCCCGCGGCGTCGAGCACGCGCCGAACGGGCACGTGCGGGCCGACGGCGGCGGTCAGCCGCTCCAGCCGGGCGCGGAGTTCCTCGCCCGAGGCGGCGTGGTACTCGACGTAGAGCACGGCGGCGGGGTCGCCCGCGGCGCCCGCCGGCCTCGGGAACGCGTCGACGTAGCGCGAGCACTCGATGTTGCCCCGGGCCGCCTCGATCACCACATCGTCCACAAGTTCGACGGCGCTGGGGGAAGTGGCGAGGATGGGGATGACCGCCTCGATCGCGGCGTCGACCGAGTTGAAGGCCAGCAGAGCAAGGCCCTTGGCGCGGGGCGCGGGGCGCAGCAGCACCCGGGCGCTGAGGGTGACGGCCAGGGTGCCCTCGCTGCCGCAGAGCAGTTGAGCGAGGTCGAGCGTTTCGGCGGTGGCCCCGGCGTCGAGCTGGCGGAGCATGCGGTCGAGCCCGTACCCGGCGTTCTGGCGGAGCGTGCGGGGGTAGCGCTCGCGGATGAGCCGCTCGTGGGCGGCAACAACGTCGATCACCCGCTGCGCCAGACGGCGCGCGACCGGATCGTGCCGGCCCGCGTTCGCCTCGAAGCGGACGCGTTGGCCGTCGGCCAGCACGGCGTCGACGGCCAGCACGTTTTCGGAAGTGCGCCCGTAGAGCACCGATCGGGCGCCCGCGGCGTTGTTGCCGATGCAACCACCGATGGTGGCCTGGGCAGTGGTCGCCGGGTCGGGCGCGAAGAACAGGCCGGTGTTCAGGCGGGTGAGTTCGGCGTTGAGGCCGTCGGGCGTGACGCCGGCCTGAGCCACGACCGAGCCCGGACGGCCGGGGCCATCGGGCATGACCAGGTCGCCGATGGCACGGAGGCCGGCGGAGACGTCGATGACGACCGCGTGGTTAGTGCACTGGCCGGCGAGGCTTGTGCCGCCGCCGCGAGGCAGGATGGGGGCGCCAAGGTCGGCGCACTCGATGACGGCGGCGACGGCGTCGGCCTCGTCCTGCGGCACGACGACGCCGACCGGCTCCACCTGGTACATGGAGGCGTCGGTGGCGTAGAGCATCCGGTCGTGCCGGCCGAAGCGGACCTGGCCGCGGATGCGTCGGCGCAGGCGGTCGGCGATGGCGGCCGGATCGACGGCGGTCGCCGGGGCGTCGAGCGGGGTAGGCGGGATTGTCAGCACCGGGAGGCGCATGGATGGCCGATCGTTCGCCGGGAACGGTGCCGGGGCGAGCGAACCGGCGATTTCATTGAACCAATGGCATGGTCGCGGACCTGCATGGGGGCCGGGCGTCCACGCGGCCGCCGGCACACCCGCCGGGCGTGGGCCCGTCGGTAGACTGACGCGACTCACCTCCCCCATCGGAAGGATGCCATCATGCCCGTCCTGAATGATCGTCGTGCCCGCCTGAGCGCCCTGCCCGCCCTGGTTCTTGTGATGTTCAGCGGCGCCGCCGCGTCGATCGGCTCGCCGGCGCTGCTCGACGGCGAGCAGCCGGGGGCTCGCGCCGGCGCAGCGGCGGCGGCGGCGGAGTCGCTGCCGATCACACGGATCACGCTGTACCGGTCCGGAGTGGGGTACTTCCTGCGGACGGGGCAGGTGCAGGACTCGGCACAGGTGCAGTTGAAGTTCGACGTGTCGCAGATCAACGACGTGCTCAAATCGCTGCAGGTGCTGGACCTGGACGGCGGTCGGGTGGACAGCGTGTCGTACGCGTCGAAGGACCCGCTGTCGCGCCGGCTGGCGTCGTTCAGCCTGCCGATCGCCGACAACCCCAGCCTGCCGGCGATCATGGAGCGGCTGCGGGGTTCCAAGGTGACGCTCACCACGGTCGAGGGAACCGTCAGCGGCACGGTGCTGAGCACCGAGACGCGCAAGCTGCCGTCGGGCGGCGGCGGCGACCGGGCGCCGGTGGTCATTGACACCTCCATGGTGAACATCGTGACGGCCACCGGCCTGAAATCGGTGCGGATCTCCGATGTGTCGTCGTTCCAGATCCTGGACAAGCAGCTGGCCGAGGAGCTGGACCGGGCACTGACCGCGCTGGCCGAGAGCCGGGCCGAGCGCGTCAAGACGGTGGACCTGTCGCTGTCGGGCGCTGGGGCACGCCGCGTGGCGCTGGCGTACGTGCACGAGACGCCGGTGTGGAAGACGTCGTACCGCCTGGTGCTGCCCGAAGCTCCGGCCGACGGGGCCAAGGCGAGCGGCCCGCAGTTGCAGGGCTGGGCGATCGTGGAGAACACGACCGACCAGGACTGGTCGAACGTGCGGCTGTCGCTGGTGTCGGGCCGGCCGGTGAGCTTCCGCATGGATCTGTACGAGCCGATGTACGTCTTCCGCCCCGAGGTAGCCGTGCCGACGGTCGCGGGCGTGATGCCGCGCTCGTACGAAGGAGGCACCGGCGGCGCGCCGGTCGTGACGGGTATGCCGGCGCCGGCACCCGCATCGGCGGCGCCGGGCAGCCCGGGCGGGGGCGGAGGTGGGCTGGCACGGCGGATGTCCGGTGCCCGCGACGCGGCCAAGGCCGGTGCTCCCGCCGAGGCGGAGAACCTGGCCGATCGGGGCTTCGGCATCTCTGCCGGCGACATGGCGGGCTACGCCCCGGCCGCGGCGGCGCGGGCGGGCGAAGTGGGCGAAGTGTTCCAGTACGAACTGGCATCGCCGGTGACGATCGAACGGCAGCGGTCGGCGATGCTGCCGATCATCAACGCGTCGATCACCGGCCGTCGCGTCTCCATCTACAACCAGGGAGATCGGGCGGACCACCCGATGCGGGGCGTGGAGATCACCAATTCCACCAGCCTCCAGTTGCTGCCGGGGCCGATCAGCGTGTTCGACGGCGCGGCGTACGCGGGCGACGCGACGATCAACCAGGTGTCGGCGGGCGACAAGCGGCTGCTGGCATACGCCGTGGACCTGGACGTGGCGGTGACCAGCAAGCCCGGCGGCGACTCGAACATCACCAACCTCAAGATCGTCGAGGGCGCATTCATCCAGACCCAGAAGCAGCGCCAGACCCTGGCGTACACCTTCGATAACAAGGACCTCAAGCGCGGGCGGACCATCATCGTCGAGGCGCCGAAGCTCGACGGGTGGACGCTGGTGGCCCCGACCAAGCCCGAGGAGCAGACGCAGACCATGTACCGCTTCGGGCTGGAGGTGGACGCCGCCAAGGCCGGCGCGATCGAGATCGTGCAGGAGCGGGTGTACAGCGAGTCGGTCGGGCTGTTCAACTACGACCCGGCGTACATCCTCCGCCTGCACAAGGACGGGAAACTGTCGGACGCGGTGCTCAAGGCTTTCCAGACCGCCGCGGCCAAGCAGGGGGCGATCAACGAGCAGGAGCGGCAGATCGCCGAGCTGGACCGGCAGTTGAACTCGGCCAAGACCGACACGACGCAGATCACGCAGATGATGAACCAGCTGGACCGGCAGAACGAGAACTACGCGACGCTGAACAAGCGGCTGAAGGATCGGCTGGCGCGGGTCGAGACGCTGGAGACGCAGCGGACGACCGCGGGCGAGCGGCTGGAGACACTCCGGCGCGAACTGGCCGAGTACCTGCGGACGCTGACGGTCGAGTGAGCCGGCGGCTCAGCCACCGCCGACGAGCGTGACGACTTCCACGAGGTCGCCCTCCGAAAGGATGGTGACCTCGTGTTTCTTTTTGGGTACCAGGGCGCGATTGACCTCGACGGCGGCGGGCTTGCCCTCCAGACCGAGCAGGGAAAGCAACCCCGCGATGCGGACCCCCTCGGGCACCTCCATGGGCTTGCCGTTGACGATGACCTGCATGGGGGAGGCTAGGGCCAGCAGCCCGAGGGCAGAGGGCACGGGTCGGGTGGGGCGGGGTAGCGCGCCGGACGGACTGGTGGACGCAGCCGGGACGCCGAACACCCGGTACAAACCCCTGACTGGGGAGTCCATCGCATGACGCAACGGCGTGTGTTTGCAAGGCTGGGCTGGGCGGGGGTCTGGATTGCTGGCGTACTGGCCGGGGCAGCGATCCTGACCGGGTGCTCGCGCGAGGATGAGGCGTATCCGCAGGACACGCCCGACGCGGTGTTGAAGTCGGCCGTGGAGATGGTCAAATCCGGCAATGCGCGGCTGCTGCCGCGCCTGCTGGATGACGGCGGAAACCGCGACATGCGTGCGGTGCTGAACCGGCTGGGGAACCTGACGGGCAGCATGCAGTCGCTGGCCAAGGCGGTGGCGGAGCGGTTCCCGACCGAGGTCGAAGCGCTGCGGAAACAGGTGGAGGCGGAGGCCGCGAGCGAGAAGGGCCAGCAGACGCTGCAGTCGATCCTGCGTGGCCCCGCGGCGCCGCAGGCCGGCAAGGGCCCGCCCGACGCCAAGGCCCAGGAGGCGGCGCGACGCGGATTCGAGGACACGTTCGCGCGGCTGATGGCCGACCCGTTCAGTTTCCTCGAGCGGGGCGCCGAACGACTGAGCACGACGATGATCACCGATGACCAGGCCGCGATTCTCTTCTACGAGAAGCCGGTGCTCGGGATCGGCCTGACCATGCGCAAGCGGGGCGACAAGTGGTACGTGGAGCTGCCGCTGAACCTGCCGGGCGTTCGCGACTACATGCCGCAGACTCGGACGGAGCACTCGATCGTGGCGAGCCTGATCAAGGTGCTCGACGGCACGGTGAAAGATCTGGAGAGCGACGTGACCTCGGGTCGGGTCATAACGGTGAACCAACTGGCCGAGAAGGCCGGCGAGCGGGCCTTCGTGCCCATGGGCATGGTCGCGCTGGTGTACGTCAAGGAGATGGACGTGCGCCGTCAGCGCGAGCGGGTGGTGCGGGAGTTCTCCAAGCGGCTGGGGGAGTGGACCAAGGCCCGTTCGGAGGAGGCGGCGACCGTGCGCTCGCTCTCGGACACGATCACCCGGCTGGCGGTCGAGGAACTGGACAAGGCCGTGCGCATGAAGGTCAAGGACGAGAAGGCCCACCCCTTGCCCAAGTTCGAGGCCATGGCCGAGCCGGAATTCGTCAACACCATCCAGGGCTGGCTCGCGGCCCGGAAGGTGGGCGTTTCGCTCGCGGCGACGCTGAGCCAGGCCGAGGTGGAGCGGCTGGCCTCTCAGGTCAATGAGAGCCTGGGCCAGATCGCCAAGGCCCGCAAGAAATGACCGGCCGCATCCCGGGCGGTGGCCCCGGCCGATCCCCCCACTTTCGTCGGAAAACGGGTACACTGGCGGCCCCGGGCGATTGGCCCGGACCTCGGTGTGAAGCACCCCAGACCGGCCGATTCTGTCGCCGGCATCAGCGAGAACTCCCATGCACATCCGTCCGACGCGTCGCTGGCTCATTCCCGGGCTTGGACTGTCCGCCCTGATCATCGCCGGGTGTGCCGGCACGCAGCAGACCGCCAGCGCTCCGCCCGCCGACACCAGGCAGGCGGCCGGCGGGCA
>JAHCJH010000065.1 GCA_026126345.1 Phycisphaeraceae bacterium
CCCGGGCCCAGGGCCCGCCGGCACAGCAGCCCGCGCCGGCGCAGCCGCGCCAAGGTGCGCGGCGTGACGTGCCAGCGCGCGGTCAGCTCGCCGGCGGTGAGCCACTGGCCCGGCGCAAGGTCGTCGGCACGTTGTCGCGCTGTGATCGACAGCCGCTCGGCCAGTGCCGGCAAGTCGGCAATCAGCGCGGCGCCGACGATCAACGCGGGCTCGGCGAGATCGGGACGGAAGCCCGTGACCTGAAGCACGACCCAGTCTTCCGGGTACGTGCCGGCGGGATCGACGCGCCCGGCCAGCGCCTCGACGCGGGCCAGGTGGCGGCGGGCCGCTTCGGCGGGGATGAATCGCAACTGGCGGGCCAGTTCCGCCAGAGCGCTGACCCGCAGTCGGCTGCTGGGAGGCATGCGAGGATTATGCGCTCAGCGGCGCGTGCACTTCGCCCGCCCACCGGGCCGGCGCCGGGGGCAGCAGCCCGGCCGCGGCGGCCTCGGCCAGGAAACGCTCGGCCCCCGCGCGTGCCCGCGGCGTGACCTCGTAGCGCAGCAGTTCGGTGACGTAGCGCCGGGCCAGGTCGGCCGGCCAGCGGCGCTCGGCGGCGTACCGCTGCACCAGCCAGTCCAGGCGCACGGTGTTTCGACGCCGCTGACGGTCGAGCAGCGCCGAGGCGTCGGCGATGGCGGGAGAGGACTCGTCCTCGGCGCGGCACATCCAGCAGGCGTAGACGAACGGCAGGCCGGTCCATTGGTGCCAGGCTTCGCCCAGGTCGAGCTGGTGCGGGTATCGCACGGCGGGCGGGGAGTCGCTGACAACCTTGTCGCCGATCAACAGCAGCGTGTCGGGCCACTCCACGCCCGGGGCACGCTCGCGGGCGTCGAAGTCGACCACGGCCGGGCGGGCGCCGAACCGCGCGGCGAGCACGAGCCGGGCCAGGACGACCGAGGTGTGCGAGTCGGTGTCGGCGTGGAGGCGCTCGGTGCGCTCGAAGGGCACGGCCGAGAACAGCCGCACCGTGAGCGTCGGGCCGTCGCAGCCGATCATGCCGGCGGGCACCAGCCGCAGCTCGGCGGCGTTTCGGGCGTAGTCCACCAGCGAGGCCAGGGCCAGGTCGGCTTCGCGCCGCAGGAGCATGGGCGCCAGGAGGCTGGGCACGGCCGTGTGGATCGTGACGTCGGCACACCGCTGCAGCCCCTCGATGAGCGGGAGCGTGTTGAGGTAGGAGACGCAGCCGAGTCGAACGGCGGGTTGCACGGCGCAAGGTAGGCCGGCGCCGGCGGGTACAGTGCGGCGTGCGCACGGTGCTGCTGCTCAACCCGCGCTCGGGGGCCGGCCGAGCCGCGGCGCTGGCGGCCCGGGCGGAAGCGGCGCTGCAACGCGACGGCCATGCGTGCGTCCGGCTGAGCGTGGGCGAGGCGCGGGGTCTGGTCGACGCGCTGTCCGAGGCCGATGCGCTGGTGGTCATCGGCGGCGATGGCACCGTGCACCACGCGCTGCCGGCACTGCTGGCGGCATCGGGCGATGCCCGCGCCGCCGGCCGCTTGCCTCCGGCGCTCTATCACTTGCCGACCGGAACGGAGAACCTTGTCGCCCGCGAACTGGGGCACACCGCCCGAGCCGGCGCCGTAGCCAGAGCGCTGGCCGCGGGGCGGCGCAAGGCCATCGACCTGGGGGTGTGGCGCCGCGGGCCGTCGGGGCCGCGGCCGTTCGTGCTGATGGCGTCCACGGGTCCGGACGCGTCGATCGTCGAGCGCCGGGGCTCGCCCGGGCGGAGCGGGAGGGCGTCGTACGCGTGGCCGATCGTTCGGGAGTTGCTGCGGCCACGGCTTGCAAACGTGCGTGTGACCGTGGACGGTGTTGCGGTGGTGGCCAACGGGACGGGGCAGCTGGTGGTCGCCAACAGCGGCCGCTACGCGCTGGGGCATGACCCCGCCCGGGCGGCGCGGGTGGACGATGGACGGCTCGACGTGGTCTTCCTGCCGGCCCGGGGCCGCTGGAGCATGCTCCGATGGTCGTGGCGGTGTCGTCGGGGCACGCACATGCGAGATCCGGGCGTGGTGTACGCGAGCGGAGCGTGCGTGGAGGTGTCGCCCTTGAACGGGGCTGGGACGCCCTGGCAGATCGACGGTGAGCCGGTTTCGGGCGCGGCGGGTACGGTGACGCTCGGGGTGCTGCCGGGGGCGATCGAAGCATGGCTTCCCGCGGCGGGCACTTGAGTCGCTCCCTACAAACACCGATCAGGGCGGCGGGGGCGGGGCGGGACGGCCAAGCGAGTACGATGGACTGACGGGCGCCCATCGGCGCCCCCGAACCGAAACACGAGGCGGCAGCACCCATGGCGACGACCCGATCCACCGGCACGCGCACGAAGCAGAGCACCAACGGGCACGCGGGCCCGGCCCGGCAGGAGAAGCTGGCGCAATTCCGGGAGGAGCTGGCGAACAACCTTGCCCGGGAGATCTCGCCGCGGCGAAAGACGACCAAGGCGACGGACGTCGAGGGGCTGGTGTCGGAGCAGCTGGCGCATTTCGGGATCGACCCATCGTCGGAGTACGGGCAGCAGCTCGCGGGGCTGGCGAATCACCTGTACCACGCGCAGTCGGACCTGAAGCGGATGTGGTACGTGCTGGCCGGGGAGCTGGCGAGTCTGGATCGGCGGGACCGGGCGGCGCGGTTCGCGGCGCAGAAGTTCCTGTGCTTCCAGCTGGGCAAGATCATGGACACCCTCATGAACCCCATGAGGAAGACGTACCAGTCGCTGGTGGATTCGCAGGCGTCGCGTGTGGCGCGCGGGCCGTACCCGATCTTCGACAACGTCACGGCGCTGTTCAGCGCCAAGCCGGTGATCACGCGCACGGCGACGTACATCTACGCGTGCAGCGAGTGGGTGGACGACGCGTTCCAGGGCAAGGAGCTGATGCTCGAGGTCTACTCGCGTCTGCTGAACCCGACGAACGTGTCGCTGGCCAACCACATCGTGGACATCGAGGCCGGGCCGCTGGCGCACGAGTACTTCGCCTGGAACTTCAACTCGGGCATGGCGGCGATCGACGCGATCCTGTCGCACCTGGTGGGGTACCAGGACATCATCCTGGCCTCGCGGAACGTGTACGGCGGGACGTACCAGCTCATGCACGACTGGTTCGCCAAGCCGTCGAACCTCGACGTGTCGGTGAACTGGTTCGACGGGTACACGGCGCAGGACTTCGTGCGGGCGCTGGACCGCGTGACCGCGCAGAACAAGGACCGCATCAAGGCCGGGCGGCACGTCTACGTGTACGTGGAGTCGCCCTGCAACCCGCACGGCTACTGCCTGGACGTGCCCGCGATCTGCCGCGAGGCGCACAAGCGGGGCCTGACGGTGCTGTGCGACTCGACGGTGGGCACGCCCTTCCTGCACCGCCCGCTGCAGCGCACCGACCCGCTGGAGCGGCCGGACTTCGTCATCCACTCCTACACCAAGGACCTGACGGGCGTGGGCTCCACGACCGCCGGCGTGGTGATCGGGCGCAACGAGCGCATGTTCATGGGCAAGCACGACAAGGTCGAAGGGTTGGACGTGGACGGGTCCAAGCGCGTCTGGCACGGGCACGAGACGGTCTTCTGGAACGTGTACTACATCAAGGGCGCGTTCCTGGACTCCGACAAGGCCTTCGAGGTCATCAACGGCATGCACACGCTGGAGCACCGCGTGCTGAACAAGGCGATCAGCACGCTGACGCTCGCGGAGATCCTCGGCATGCACCCGGACATCAACGTCAACTGCAACGCGGCGCCGGGCAACGCCAACGGGGCCATCCGCCAGAAATGCCTGTTCCTGGGGCTGCCGGCCTCGCTGTTCACGATCGACTTCGAGGGCAAGAAGGGGCGCGCCTCGGGCATCACGCGCGACGCGTTCAAGCGGTTCTTCGATTGCCTGGATCCGGTGCTCGGCCACCAGGTCTCGCTGGGCCAGACCAACACGGTCGTGCTCTGCCCGGCGATCACCAGCCACTCGGAGATGTCCGACCAGGCCCTGCGCGACGCCGGCATCCAGCCCACCACGCTGCGCATCGCCGTCGGCCTCGAGGACCCGCGCACGCTGGTCGCTCACATCATCAAGGTCGCCGAGCTGACGCTCGACGAGGTCAGCCCCGGCTTCAGCCGCAAGTTCCCCAAGCCCGACAAGATCGACGCGATCTACCGCAAGCACTACAACGATGTGCACCGCCGCTACGTCGAGTCGCTCGAACCGATGACCGCCCTGCTCAAGTAACCCCGTTTTCGCGATGGCCGGTCAGCTGCGCATCATCACCGGTCCGATGTTCGCCGGCAAGACGTCGGCGCTGCTGGCCATCGCGGAAGAGGCCCGGCGCGCCCACCGGCGCGTCGCCGTCGTCAAGCCGCTGGCCGACGATCGATACCACGCCCACGCCCTGGCGACGCACGACGGTCGCACGCTCGGCGCGACGCCCGTGCGGTCGGCGCAAGAGCTTCCGGCCGCCGTCGCCGGCGCAGACCTGGTCATCATCGACGAGGTGCACTTCTTCGGCGCTTCGCTGGTTGAGCCCGTCGAACGCCTGCTGGCGGCGGGGGTGGACGTCGCCGCGGCGGGCCTGGAGACCGACCACCGGGGCGAGGTGTTCGAGCCTCTGGGCGCCTTGATGGCCCGGGCGACCGCGGTGCGGCGACTGACCTGCCCCTGCGCCGTGTGCGGGTTGCCGGCGACCCACACCCAGCGCCTGGCGCCCGGCGGGGGGCGGATCGTCGTCGGCGGCGTGGGCATGTACGAGGCCCGCTGCCCCGGGTGCTTCCGCCCGGGCGTGTGAGCGCCCGTGCAAACGCGCCGCGGGGTGCGGGGTGCAATATCGTGCGTCGATGAGCCAGTTCCAGGGCCTGCTGGGCGTCGTGGGGATCATCGCCGTCGGGTGGCTGCTGAGCACCGACCGCCGGCGCGTCAACTGGAGGATCGTGATCGCGGGGGTGGCGGCGCAGATGCTGATCGCGCTGGTGGTCCTGCGGTCCGGGCCGGTGATCGCGGTGTTCGACCGGCTCGCGGCGGCGGTGGCGAAGGTGATCTCCTTCGCCGACGCGGGAGCGGAGTTCATCTTCGGCAAGGCGTCGGATCCTTCGGGCCCCTGGGGGTTCATCTTCGCGGTGCGGGTGCTGCCGGTGATCATTTTCTTCGCCGCGCTCATGGGCGTGCTCTACCACGTGGGCGTGATGCAGCGGCTGGTGGCGATGGTGGCGTGGGCGCTGCGTCGGTCGTTGGGCGTCACCGGGGCCGAGTCGCTCTCGGCCGCGGCCAACATCTTCGTCGGCCAGACCGAGGCGCCCCTGACGGTCAAGCCGTACATCGCGGGCATGACGCGCTCGCAGCTGATGGCCGTGATGGTGGGCGGGTTCGCGACCATCGCCGGGTCGGTGATGGCGGCGTACGTGGGCGTGCTCGGCGACGCGTACGGGGCGATCAGCGGCGCCACGGGCGGCGCCGACGCCGGGCGCGAACTGTTCGCCAAGCACCTGCTGACCGCCAGCGTCATGTCGGCGCCGGCGGGCATCGTGCTGGCCAAGCTCATGCTGCCCGAGACCGAAACTCCTCGCCCCGAGTCGGTGCGGGCGCTGATCGCCGACGAACGCGGAACGGCCAACGTCATCGACGCCGCCGCCGCCGGCGCCAGCGAGGGGCTGCGCCTGGCGCTGAATGTCGCGGCCATGCTGGTGGCGTTCGTGGCGCTGCTGGCGATGATCGACTGGCCGCTGACGGCCCTGAGCCGCGTGAACACCGACTGGCTGCCGATCGCGTCGTGGCGAGAGCAGTGGGGGGTGGGCGAGTTCTCGCTGCGGAACATGCTCGGGGCGGCGCTGGCTCCGGCGGCCTGGTCGCTGGGCGTGCCGTGGCACGACGCGCACCGCGTGGGTTCGCTGCTGGGCACGCAGGTGGTGGCGACGGAGTTCGTGGCGTACCTCGACCTGGCCGGGATGATCCGCGAAGGGGCCGTCGCGCCGAGGTCGGCCGAGGTGGCCACCTATTGCCTCTGCGGCTTTGCCAACATCGCGTCGGTCGGGATCCAGATCGGCGGCCTCTCGGCACTGGCCCCGCAGCGCCGGGCCGACCTGGCTGCGATCGCCCCGCGCGCGATGGTCGCCGGGGCGCTGGCCTGCTGGATGACCGGCGCTGTCGCGGGGCTGTTCCTGCCGGTCTCCGGCGTACCCTGACCGGCGATGCGCATCCTGCTGACCAACGACGACGGCATCCACGCCCCGGGCATCATCGCCCTGCACGATGCGCTGCTGGCCGGCGATCGGCCGCCGGCGGACGAGCTGTTCACGGTCGCGCCGCTGACCGTCCAATCGGCCACCGGGCACGGCGTCACGTTCCGCCAGCCGTTAATCACCAAGCAGCTCCAGGCCTCGCCCACGCTCAGCGGAATCGCCGTCGACGGCCGCCCGGCCGATTGCGTCAAGCTCGCCGTCAGCCGGCTCTGGCCCGAGCGATTCGGCCGGGGCTCGCGCCCGGACCTGGTCGTCTCCGGCATGAACATGGGCGCCAACGTTGGCATCAACGTGCTCTACTCCGGCACCATCGCCGCGGCCCTGGAGGCCGCGTTCCTGGGCGTTCCGGCGATCGCCGTGAGCCTCCACCACGGCACGGGCAGCCCGCGGTACGACGTCGCCGCGGCGCACGCCCGGCAGGTGATCGACCGGCTGCTGGCGGCGGCGGGGCCCGGCGGGCTGGGGCGGGGGGGTTGCGTTTCGATCAACCTGCCGCGGACCGAGGCGCCCGGCCCGCTTCCGCCCGTGCGCGTCTGCCCCATGAACACGCACGGCATGATCGACGCGTTCACTCGGAACGTGAATCCGTTGGGCGAGACCTACTACTGGTCGGCGGGAACGCCCATGGATTTCCACGCGACCGAGCCGGGGTCGGACGTGCAGTGCCTGCTGGAAGGGTGCGTCACGGTCACGCCTTTGAAGTTCGATCTCACCGCCTACGACGGGACGCAGGGCGTCGAGGCCTGGCGGCGCCGGCTCGAAGGCTGACCGGCGACGGGGACGATCAGGCGTGAGCGCCGGCGGCGGCACCGGCGCGTGCCCGCAGGTTGTCCAGCACGTTCATGAAGTTGATGTACGCGTCGTACGGGCTCTCGTACGGCGAGAAATACTTGTGCACGTCGCCGTCGGCCCAGTACTTGGTGCACATGTAGTAGAAGTGGTCGCTGGTGGTGAGCTTGCGCCAGTCGGTCAGCACGTACTCGGCCGCGGCCTTCGCGTTGGCGTCGCCCTCCCGGGCCCGCTGCAGCAGGCGGCGGATGAGCGGCTCGAGGCGGTAGGTCTCGTTGAGCGCGTTGCTCTGCATCGCGTTGCCAAGCCAGGCGGAAAGGTCGCGCTCGGTGTCGGCCCAGGAGATCATGTGGGGCACGTCGTACTCGCCGACGGGCTCGTAGGTCTGGAACGCCTGGGTCGGCGTCAGGAAATCGTTCTTGCCCGGGTTCGCGTCGAAGATCTTCTCCGGGAGCACGTCCAGGAACTTGAAGATGCCGGTGTCGGACCATTGATGCTCGCCGAAGGTCTCGTAGTCCATGAACAGGTTGCAGACGAACCCGTCGCCGTTGATCTGGTTCACCCAGCCGGCGAATTTCTCGGCGGTCAGGGGCCACTCGGCCCACCCGCGGTTGCTGAAGCGGAAGGCGATGTCGTCGCTCAGGCGGTAGTTCTTCAGCAGAAGTCCGAAGGGGCGTCCCTGGCGGCCGGCGCCGGCTCCGGGCGGGCGGTAGAGGTAATTCGGCGAGCGGTACCCGAGGATCGGGTCCGCTCCTTCGCAGATCACCCCGTGCCACCGGGGCGAGCCGTCCGGGTCGGTCATCTGGCGCACGAAATGGGCCAGGTCGTTGTTGTAGATGAGCTCGGTGTTCCGGAACACCCGCGGGGTCTGCCCGAACAGCGAGCGGATCTTCTCGGTGTGGGCGTCGACCTGGGCCTTGAACTCCTCCCGCGAATACAGGAACGACAGCGAGTGGTAGTACGTTTCGCCGATGAACTCGCACGCGCCCGTGTCGGCGAGCCGCTTGAACAGGTCCAGCACGTCCGGGCAGAACTCCGCCATCTGGTCGAGCACCACGCCCGTCAGGGCGTAGGCCACGCGGAACCGGCCCTGGTGCCGGCGCACCAGGTCCAGGATCAGGCTCGTCGCCGGGCGGTAGCACTTCTCGGCGACCTTGCGGCAGATGTCGCCGTTCTTCTGCGTGTCGAAGTAGAACGGGTCGGAATCGAACACGCTGTACCGGCGCAGGCGGTACGGCTGGTGGACCTGGAAATAGAACACGACCGACGCCATGCGGGCATCCTAGCCGGAACCGCCCCAGCGCGCCGGCTCAGGACCGCACGCTCGATACCAGGCCCACCGCCAACGGCGCCAGCACGAGAACCGGGATGAACACCGAGTACTCCGCCGGCACCCCCGGCAGCGCCGCCGACGTGCCCAGCACCGAGCCCACGATCGCGCCGATCGCCACCGGAGAGGCCTTGAGCGCCTGCCAGAGCATGTTCCGCGGCTCGCGCACCAGGAAGAACGTCAGCACCATCGCCAGCGTCAGGAACGTGCAGGCGATCAGGCTCACGCGCCCGACCCCCACGCGCAGCATCTGTTCGCGCACGTCGGGCTTGAGATTGGGTGTCGCCAGAACGTCGGCGATCTGCCCCCACGACAGGCTCTGGCTGAACGAGCGGTAGTGCTCGGCCAGCAGGGTGGTGGGATCCAGGTCGCTGCGCAGCTCCGCGACCGGCCTGGCGCCCGCCTGGCGGGGGTCGTTCCCGGCCGTTGGCTCCCTGCCCGGCGTCGCCGAGAGGCTCAGCGCGCGGCGCACGCCCCCGCTCAGCCGCCACGCGCCGTTGCTCCACACGGCGCTCTGGGCCGTCACCCGGGCCACGGCGCGCCCGGTTTCGTCGCGCTCCCACACGTTCAGGTCCGTCAGGGTCACCGCCCCGGGGTCGAACGAGCGCGCCAGGAACAGCCGCCGCTGCCCGTCGGCGACCAGCCGCACCGGGAATGAGTCCAGCTCGCGCTTGCCGGCGTCGTAGTTGCTCCGGGCCAGGAGCGGCGCGATCCGCGGCAGCACCAGCTCCTGGTTCACCACCTGCAGCCCCACGAACAGCGCCGCCACCGCGAACGCCGGCCGGGCCAGGCGGTACAGCGAGATCCCGCCCGCCAGCGCCGCGACCACCTCCCGGTGACGCACCAGCTGCACGAACGTGAACCCCACCGATCCGCACAGGATCAGCGGCACGATGAAGTTGTACAGCTGCAGCAGTCGCGGCCACCACAGGTCCGCCACGCAGAGCAGCGCCACCAGCACGCGGCGCACCCCGTCGACCTCCTGCGCTCCGGATTGCTCGCGGATGCGGTCGGCCGCCAGCGACAGGAACCGCTGGCTGTTGAGCGACACGTCCACCATCACCACGAAACTGAACAGCACCGCCAGCAGGATCACCGTGTTCAGCACCAGCGACCGCGCGATGTACCTGTCGAGTGTTGTCACGCCGCGGCCCCCGCTCCCGGCCGCGCGAGCGCTGCGCGGGCCCGGCTCGCGCCCATGCCGGCGTGGACTCGCGCGATGACCCACGGCACGAACCAGCCGAGCACCGCGCCGACGTACACATCGGACAGGAAATGCTGGCCCGGCGCCACCCGCGCGTAGCAGATCCCCACGACCCCGAGCGCCAGCACCGGCCGTGCCCTGGGCACCAAGAACCAGAGGGCGAACACCCCCGCGCACGCCACGGCCACGTGGCTGCTGGGCAGTCCGAAGTGCCCGGACGGCAATTGGTCCGACCAGGCGTGCCACTCGTAGTGGCCATCCAGGTCACGCGGGCGGCTGCGCCGAAGCACCAGCTTCAGCCCCTCGGCCAGCAGCCCCGACAGCACGACCGACGCCGCCAGGTACGGGCCCCTGCGCCACGTGGCCCTCAGCCCGTCGGTGTCGAGCCGGCCGGAGTCGATCAGCACCAGGGCCGCAGCGATCACCAGCCAGACCTGCACCTTCCCGAGCGACATGATCGCCCAGTACACGTCCGTCTCGCGCCACGGCTCGCTGCGGATCGTCCAGCCCCAGTGGTCCAGCGACGACGCCAGCGCGAACCCCGCGATCAGCCCCAGGCAGGTCGCCGTGGTGGACCGCCACCCGGGCCAATGCGTCGAGGGGTCTCGCATCACCGTTGCCTCCAATCCGCCCGGTAACCGTAGCCGATTCCCGCGAACGCTCCCTTGTGGTCGCCCGTCAGCGGCGGCAGCGGCTCGACTCGCTCGAACATGGGGGCCCATGCCGCCGCGTCCGCCCCCACCAGGACCGCGGGCCGCTCCGCCAGATCGGGCCGGGTGGGCGCCAATTCGGTCCAGAAGTCCTGCTGCACCAGCCGCCCCCCAAGCCATGAGGTCGCGCACAGCACCGTTCCCCGAGGCCGGCCCGGAAGGTAGTAGGCGATCTGGCTTGCACGCCCGTAGTTCGCCGCGATGACGAACGCGTCCATCCCGGTGCGCTCGCGCAGCCGATGCCGTTCCAGTTCGACCTGCGCCGCGATGCTCGATGCACCCACCAGCCGGCCCATGGGAATGGGTCGGGCCAGGGACGGGTGTACCGCCGCCAGGGTCGCGGCGGTCCAATCCGCCCGCAGCGTCGCCGCCGCGACGAGCACGCCGACCGCCACCGTCAACGAGCGCAGCGCCCCAGCCCACGACCACGCCCACCGACCCGCCCCCGTCTGACCAACTGTCGCGACAACGCAGCCGGCCATCACCAGCAGCGTCACGCCCCCGGGCAATGGCCAGTTGCCCTGGGTCCGGTTGATGAAGCTCACCACCACGTAGAAGGCGAAGATCCCGCCGGCGCACCACCCCAGGTACGCCGGCGCGCCCGACCGCATGCCCTCGTCCAGCGTCGCGCGGCGACCACCTCGGACAACCAGCCCGCCCACGCCGAGCAACACCGCCGGGCCGAGCAATCCGAGCTGGGCGCCGACCAGTTCCAGCGTCCAGATAGGCGTGTAGCCCCACCCCGTGCGGGTGGCGCCCGGGTGATCGCCACCCGGGAGGTTCAGGTGTCCCACCAGGTGCCTCACCGTGGGCCAGCCTTCGCGGACGTTCCAGTACACCACCGGCGCCAGCGCGCCCAGCGCCGCCAGCACGACCAGCGCGGCCCCGAGTTGCCAGCGCGCCGACAGCCGCAGCGAACGACGGTGCGTCAGTGCGAAGATCACCAGGCCCAGCGGCAGCAGCAGCACGGTGTACTTCACGAGCGTGCCGACGGCAACGGCCGCGGCCAGCACCGCCCACGCCCGGCCGGAGCCCGTCATCAGCGCCCGCCAACCCGCCCAGCACCCCACCGACCAGCAGGCGACGGTGGGTCCGTCGATCGTGGTGATCAGACCCATGAGTTGCAGCGCGGGTGCCAGCAGCACCATGCCCGCGGCCCACAGCGCGGCGTGCCGGCGCGAGCAGACGTCCTTGGCCAGCCCGGCGGCGCCCATGGCCGCGACGGCCATGCTGGCCACGGCCACGGCGCGGATGCCCGCCTCCGACGGTCCGAACAAGTCGGTTGCCGCGCGGATGAGCAGGGCGATGCCCGGGCCCTTGGTCGAGTAGCTCCAGTCGAGGTGGCGGGACCACTCCCAGTAGAAGGCTTCGTCTTCGACGAGGTCGTACGGGCACAGCGTCAGCAGGTAGATCACCCGCAGTACCGACACGATCCCGATCAGCCAGAGCACGGGGCCCCAGCCGGATCGCCGGTCGTCCGGGTGTGTGAGCGGGTACGTCACGTCAGTGCCTCGTCAGGCGGCGGAATTCAACGAGCGTGTACGCCACCATCGCCGCCAGGCCTCCGTAGAGCAGCAGCAGGCCGACCGTCCCGTACACGTACGTCGCTTTCTGGCCCCCGTTGATCGTGAGCACCGCCCCCAGGCCCGGCAGGAACGACCACAGGTACACCGTCAGCGGCTGACTGTCGCGCAAGCGCATCGCCATCACCGCGCCGCACAGCGTCATCAACAGGCACGACAGGCTCGTGGCGATGCGCTCGTGGCGCTTGGAGAAGATCTCGCGGCGCAGATCGTCGTACTGGCGCCGCACGCGCGAGGCCGCCCCCGCCAGCGGCTTGTCGCCCGGGTTCGCCTCCACGCGCCGGTCCGCCATCGTCAGCAGCGACCACAGGTCGGCGCCCGCCAGCGCCGGCAGCGGGTCGGGCGAAGGCACCAGGCCCGAGATGTCGAACTCCGGCAGCACGCCGGAATCGCCCTCGGCGCCCCCGCCGCTCGTGGCCACTTCCTCCATGGCGATGGTCATCGTGCCGGTGGCGCGCCGGGCGTCGCTGGTCGAAGGCAGGCTGACGAACGCCCGGCGCGCCCGGTGCACCCGGGTGCGTCCGTCCGCCTCCGCCACCGTCACTTCGACGCCGTTGCCGTTGCGTCCGCGCACCGCGAAGCCCTTGGACGCCGGCTGGTCGTCCACGCCCGAGCCACGCACCGTCACGCGCCGGCTCGCCCCCCCCGCGAACTCGACGGCCCCGCGTGTGCTCAGCGCCGAACGCAGCGCGTCGGCCGCCTGCCGCTCGGCGAGCATCGTCGCCAGCGTCGACCGCTGCGCGTCGATGTAGTTCATCACCTCCGGCCGCAGCAGCGCACGATCCATGTCGGCCCACGACAGGAACTTCGGGTCGTCGTTGAAGTTGCGCGGCAGGTGGTACACCAGGGTGGACTCGCTGTCCTCCACGATGCCCCGGTCCTTCTTCACGCCGATCGAGTCGCGCAGCAGCAGCACGGCCGTGCTGGTCGGCGCCCCCGCGCCCGGACCGCCCCCGGCAGGCCCGCCGGGCCCCATCCGGCTGTCGCGGTAGAGCCAGACGTACGCCAGCCTGCTGGACGCCTCCCACGCCACGGCGCCGCTCCGGTCCAGCTCCACCGCCACGACCCCCGTGAGAACAAAGTGCTGGTCGGCCTGCGACCCCGGCTCCAGAGGAAGGAACTGCATGTCGTCGGCGTAGATCAGCCGCCGCTCGTCGATCTTGATCGCCTGACGACGCTCCACCGCCGACTGCATCAGCCGCGTGATGTCCGACGCCAGCATGCCCTGCATATTCCGCAGCAGGCGCGGCATCGCCTGATCCGTCAACAGCGCCATGCAGCCGGCCAGCACAAGCCCCGCCAGCACCGCCGGCAGCAGCATCGACCGGTGCGACAGGCCGCCGGCGTAGCAGGCCGTCAGCTCGTTGTCCTGGCTCATGCGGTGGTACGCCAGCGTCGCGGCGAAGCCCGCCGCGAACGGCAGGGCGTACTGCAGCATCGGGATCGACGCGTAGCTCATGAACCGCAGCGCGTCGAGCGCCGACAGCCGCCCGTCCGCCAGCGGCTTGACGGCCAGCGCGAACGCCAGCACGCAGACCACAACCCCCACGGTCAGCAGCAGCAGGCGCAGCAGTTCGCGCCCGATGAAGCGCCACAGGATGGAAGGACGCGCCAGGCGCACCGCCGAGTTTAGGTGGCCGCCGGTCAGACCACCGAACGGTCGTTGAACACGATGTTGTCCCGCCCCGGCACCAGAAGGTCGGCGATCTCAACCGCCTCGGCGAAACTCGACCGCGCCGCCTCCACGCTGGCGCAGTTCGGCAGCACCATCGACCGCTCCAGGTGCTCGGCGGTGGCGACGGCGTCGCCGCAGATCAGCGTCGTGCGGTCGTCCTCGGCCAGCAGCAGCCCCGTCAGCCCCGGCGACACCCCCGGCAGCGGGAACAGGTCCACACCGTCGGCCAGGCGCTGCGGCGCCGGCGCGCACCGTTGCAGCAGGTTGATCTGCCGCTCCAGGGCCCGGCGCGTCTCGGCGTCGGCCTGGCCCGAAGCCGCGTCGGCCTGCGCCGTTCGCCGCAGCGTCTCGGCCAGGGGAATGCCGATGCCCTCGCGTTCCTCGTGGCTGATCAGCCAGGCGGCCTCGGCGAACAGGTCGAGCCCCCGGATGGTGTCGGGGTGAAACCGCGTCAGGAACACGTGCGTCACCTGCTCGGGGCTGAGGCCGGCCCGCTCGTTCAGACGAGCCGCCAGCGCCGGGCCGGGCAGGCCGGGGTCCACGACGATCACCGTCGGCCCCGCCCGCACCAGGGTCGTCGTCGCGTGACCTGTGCGCACGGCGGCTCGCTCCCCCCACAGGGGGTTGGCCGCCAGGCACCCGATGCTGATCACGCGCACGTCCATCGATCGTTCCGCCGCCCGCGCGGGGCTTCAACGTTACTCCCGCGCGCCGTCGCGCGCTTCTCGCAGGCGTGCCAGCGCCGGGTGCTGCTCGTCGCGTTTGCGCCGCAGCGCCGCCACCACCACCGGCGGCACCATCGTGCGCAGGGGCTTGAGATCGCGCCCCATCGCCGTGAGCTGCTTGATCAGGCTGCTGGAGGTGTACGCGAAGCTCTGCCCCGCCACCACGAACGCCGTCTCCAGCCCGGCCACTTCCCGGTTCGTCACCGCCTGCTGGACCTCGTTCTGCAGGTCCGACAGGTTGCGGATGCCCCGCAGCAGCACCGCCGCCCCCCGCCGCCGGGCGAAGTCCACCGTCAGCCCCCGGAACGCCTCGACGCGCACCGGGCAGCCCCGCCGGCGCCGGCACATCTCGCGTACCAGCCGCTCCAGCAGGCCCACCCGCTCCTCGATCGTGAACAGCTCGTCCTTGCCCGGGTTGCGACCCACCGCCACCACCAGCTCGTCGAACAGGGCCCGCCCGCGCTGGATCACGTCCAGGTGCCCGAACGTCACCGGGTCGAACGAACCCGGGAAGATCGCCCTGTGAAATCCCGGCGAGCGGCGGCGCGTCTTGGCCATGGCCGATTGTACGGAACCGCGCCCCGCGGTTCACGGCCCGCGGTTTATCGGGCGCGCCCGCGCACCCGGCACGGCTTGACGCGCCCCGTGGGCCGCGCGGTGGCACTGGCCCCGAACGCATCGCACAGTGTTCACGTCGGGGTCAACCAACCCGGCGTGCAACAAGCCCCTGCGAATGCCCCGCGACGGATTGCCTCCCCGTCGCGGGGCGCTCATTTTTGCCCCGCCCGGCTCACATGCGCGGGACCGCCGGGAAGTCCGGCTCGGTCCCGTTCACCAGGTTGAACGTGTTGGTGAACGTCGCCAGCGCGTGCAGCGCCACCACCTCGGCGATGTGCGCATCGCCG
>JAHCJH010000066.1 GCA_026126345.1 Phycisphaeraceae bacterium
AACGCGGGGGTCGCGATCATGGGGGGCGAGGGGGCGCCCGCGGTGCACTGGGACCGGTCGGCGTGGGGCATCGCGCTGGGGCTGGTGATCGGCAAGCCCGTGGGCATCGTGCTGGCGACGTTGCTGGCGGTGCGCCTGCGGCTGGGGAGCGTCTCGCCCGACCTCACGACGCCGCGGCTGGTTGCGCTGGGGTTCCTCGGCGGCATCGGCTTTACGATGGCGCTGTTCATCGCGCACCTGGCGTTTAAGGACGCCGGCGACCTGGCGACGGCGAAGGTGGCGGTGCTGGCGGCGTCGGTGGTGTCGGCGGTGGCGGGGACGGCGATCATGCTGGTGTACAAGGGGCCGGCGCCGCGGGCGTAGAATCTGAGGACTGCGGGTGTAGCTCAGTGGTAGAGCGTCAGCCTTCCAAGCTGAATGTCGCGGGTTCAAGTCCCGTCGCCCGCTTTGAACGTGCCCGGGGTTTCGCGGGTCGGTGGGGGATGAGGGTTCTCCCAGTTTTGGGCCGACTGTCGCGGAATTGAGCGGATGTCCGGTCCGAGAACGTCCGCCGTGGGCGCGTCGCTGGTGTGCCTGATTGACCGGCCCGGCGGATGCGCCGATGTGCGGTCCATGGGCGAGGCGGCCAAATCGTGCGCGACGGCGGCGGGGAACACGATCCGACTGGACGCGGCGGAACTGCTCCGGCTGCTCCAGGACCTGGATCGGGACGAGCGGGTGAACGCGAAGGCGACGCGCGAGTATCAGCGGTTCCCGTTCCGCCGGCTGAGCGTGCAGGTCGACATGACGCAGCCTGGCGGCCAGCCGACAAGGCTCCGCTACGCGACTCGGAACCTGTCGAACCGGGGCATCGGCCTGCTGCACAGCGCGTACGTGCACCTGGGCACGCCGTGCGTCGTGCACCTGCCCCTGATCGGCGGGGGGGTGGCGCCGGTCCCGGGCAAGGTGATCCGCTGCCGGCACGTGCGGGGGCAGATCCACGAGGTCGGGGTGCAGTTCGACGGGTCGATCAACCCGCGCGAATGCGTGCCGCTGGATCCCATCCATGGCAACTTCACGCTCGAGAACTTCGACCCCGCCAGGCTGACCGGCAGCGTGCTGCACGTCGACGAATCGTCGATCGACCGCAAGCTGATCCGCCACTACCTGCGCGAGACCGGCCTGAACGTCGTTGGTGTCGGGACCGCGGCGGAGGCGCTGGCCCGGTGTGACGAGGCCTTCGACGTGATCCTGTGCGCCGATGCGCTGCCCGACGCCCCGGGGCTCTCGCTGGTTGAACAGTTGCGGGCCCATGGGGTGCAGACCCCCGTGATCATGCTGGTTGCCGAGCGCAGCGCCGCGAGCGCCGCCGCGGCCCAGGAGGCCAAGGCCAGCGCCACGCTCGTCAAGCCGTTCGGGCAGCTCGACCTGCACCGAGCCCTGGCGGAGTTTCTGCTGGCCGACACGGGCGGGCGCGACGTGGGGGGCGCGGTGTACTCCACCCTGCGCCCGGAAGACGAAACGTACGGATTCGTGCCGGAGTTCCTCGAGGAACTGCGACGCACGGCCGGCGGCCTGAGCAAGGCCATCGCCGATGGCGACGCCGATACCGCCCGGCGGCTCTGCTTCCAGATCCGCGGGTCGGCGCCGTCGCTCGGGTTCCAGGTGATCGCGGCGGCGGCGGAAGCCGCGCTGTCGGCGCTTTCGGAGCACGGCGTCGCGGACGCCGGCAAGCAGCTGCGCACGCTGGTGTTCACGTGCATGCGGGCGCGGGTGCGGGAGGAGAAACCCGCGGCGGCGACGGTGGACAGTTCGCCCACGGTCGTGCCGGTCAAGAAGGCCGGTTGAGGTCGGCGGCGGCTAGCGGCCGAGGTAGCAGGGGGGGACCTCGCCGTGGTCGGCGCGGACAACCGAGCGGATTCCGCCGCGGCCTTTCCAGTCGGTGATCACCTGGAGCCACACGGGCCGGAGCAGCGCGACGAGATGGTCGCGGATGGTGTTGGTGACGGCCTCGTAGTAGATGCCCTCGTTGCGGAACGACTGGTAGTAGAGCTTGAGGCTCTTGAGCTCGACGCAGCCGCGCTTTCCGGCGGGCGAGGCGGCCGGCGCGGGCCGGTAGCGCAGCGTGACGTAGCCGAAGTCCGGGTGGCCGGTCTTGGGGCAGACGGAGGTGAACTCCTCCGAGACGTGCTCGATGACGAAGGGCGCATCGCCCGGGGTCTCGAAGGCTTCCAGCAGCGCCGGGTTGGGCATGGGGCGGCGGTCCTGTGGGTCAGCGGTAGCGGGTGAGCAGTTCCTCGATGCGCGGCTGGTTGCGGTTGATCTGGAGGCTGCGGCGCAGGGCGGCCATGGCGCGGTCCTTGGCGGCCAGGTCCTTGCGGTCGGACCAGATCCAGGTGTTGAGTTCGCAGACGCCCAGGCCGTTGAGCGCGGGGAAGTAGTTGGCGTCGAGGTCCAGCGAGCGGCGGAACGAAGCCATGGCCTCGTCGTACTGCTTGTTCTTGAACTGGGCGTAGCCGAGCCGCTCGAAGGCGGCGGCCGAAGGCTTCTGGCGGACGGCCTGCTCGAGGGCGTTGCGCATCTCCGTCCATCGTTCGAGCTTGCCGAGGCTCTCGGCGAGGTTGAGCAGCAGCGGCGCGGAGAGCTCCATGCGCTCGGTGGCCTGCTGGTACTCGATCACGGCTTCGCCGTGGCGGTCCATCGCGGCGTAGATGGCGCCGAGGTTGAACCGCGCCGGGCCGTCGGTCGGGTTGAGCGCGACGGCACGCTGGGCGTAGGGCAACGCCTGCGTGTTCTCGCCGAGCTGGTAATAGGCCGTCGCCAGGTTGAGGTTGGCCTGGAAGTCGTCGGGGCGAACGGCCAGCGCCCGCAGGTATGCCTGGATCGCCTCGCTCACCCGGTCGAGCACGTGGAGCATCAGGCCGTGGTAGTACTGGGCGTCGAAGTTCCGCGGCTCGATCTCGGCGGCCCGGCGGTAGCCGCGTTCGGCGCGCGAGTAATCGCCGTCCACGCGGTAGATGTCGGCCATGCCCATGTGGGCGGTGGTGAGCGTGGGGTTGACTTCGATGGCGCGGGCGAAGTCGCGCAGCGCCGCTTCCTTGTCGCCGCGGGACAGCGCCTCCTCGGCGGAGGCGACCAGGTCCTGGCCCGAGCCGCTGGGGCGTGCCTCGCCGGAGCCGCTGCCGGCCCCCGACGTGGCGCAGCCGCCGAGCGACAGCGCGCCGGCCGCTGCCAGGAGCGTCAGGGCGTGCAGCCAGCGGCTGGAGCGGACGGCGGCAGGGACAATCTGGCGCTTGGGCATCATCGTTTCCTCGGCCGGGCGCTGCGGGTGCGCCGCGGACGGCGGATGGTACCGCGCCCGGTGGTGGTTGTGCGCTGCGCCGCGGCCCGCGCGGCACGGGGCTTTTTGCGGGGCGCGGGGGCGCGTCCGGAGGCGGGTGCGGTCCCGGCGGAACGCCCGGATGGGGGCTTGTCCGGGGCCGTGTTCACGGGGGCGGGCATGGTCGCGGCCCGGGCCGCCAGAGCCCTGAGCACCGCGACGTTGACTGCGTCGTGGTCGCGCCCGTCCGGGCCGACGCCCTTGGGTGTTTCCATGATCTTGGGGATGGATCGGAAGGCGGCGTGGTTCACCAACGCGTCGAACCCGGCGAGGCCGATGGTGCCGCGCCCGATGTGCTCGTGTCGATCGACGCGGCTGCCGGCGGAGGCCTTGCTGTCGTTGAGATGCAGCACGCGCACGGAGGCGAGCCCGCAGGCTCGGTCGAGCGCCGCGAGCATGGCCGCGGCGCCCTGCGGGTTGGACAGGTCGTATCCCGCGGCGTGGGCGTGGCAGGAGTCGATGCAGAAGCCGACGCGGTCGGGGCGGCCGGTGGCTTCGATGATGCCGGCGCGGAGGGCGGCCAGTTCCTCGAACTCGCGCCCGATGGTGCTGCCCTGGCCGGCGACGTTCTCGAGGCAGAGCACGGTGCGGTATCCCTCGGTGCCACGGACGAGCTCGGCGCAGGCGTCGATGATGCGGGCGACGCCGTCGGCGCGGGGCGCGGTGGTGTGGGCGCCGGGGTGGAACACCAGCAGGGCGATGCCCAGGGCCTCGCAGCGGTCGATTTCCTGGCGCATCAGGTCGATGGACTTGGCGCGCAGGGCCGGGTCGGCGCTGGCCATGTTGGCCAGGTAGCTGGCGTGGGACACGGTGCGGCCCGGGTCGGTCCAGCCCATGGAGCCGAGCGCGTCCTTCCAGCGGCGCACGGCGCCGGCGTCCAGCGGCGGCGCGGACCACTGCTGCTGGTTCTTCGTGAACACCTGCACGCAGTCCAGGCCCAGCCGCGCGGCTTCTTCGAGCGCGAGGTGCATGCCGCCGGCGATCGACAGGTGGGAGCCGAACATCGGGCCGAGTCTATCCTCACGGCATGAGCGAGCCGCTGATGGATCGTGTTGCGGTGGTGACCGGCGCATCGGCCGGCATCGGCCGGGCCGTCGCCCGGGCGCTGGCGGGGCTGGGCGCGCGCGTGGTGGTGAACGCCCGGCGCGAGGGTCCGCTGGGCGAGCTGGCGCGGGAGATCGGCCCGGGTCGGGTGGCTGCGGTGGCCGGCGACGCGTCGGACCCGGCGGTGATCGCGCGGATGCTGGACGAGGCCCGCGCCCGGTTCGGGGCCGAGGCGGACCTGGTGGTGGTCAACGCGGGGCGAGGGCTCAACGGGTCGGTGCTGACGTCGGACACCGGGCAGTGGGAGGAGATGGTCCGGACGAACCTGCTGGGCGCGGCGCACCTGATCCGGCACGCGGCGGCGCGCATGACCTCCATGGTGCCGGTGAACCAGACGCACCAGCGCGGCGCATGGCTGAACCGGTCGCGGGACATCGTGGTCATCGGCTCGGTGGTGGGGCGGAACGTCTCGCCGTTCAGCAGCATGTACGGCTCGACGAAGTTCGCGGTGCACGGGCTGGTGGAAGGGGCTCGCCGGGAGCTGTCGCCCAGGGGCGTGCGCGTGACGCTGATCGAGCCGGGGTTCGTGGTCAGCGAGTTTCAGCGGGTGGCGGGCTACGACGCCGCGTGGTTCGAGGGCGTGCTGGAGAAGATCGGCCCGGCGCTGACGCCCGAGGACGTGGCCCGGGCGGTTGCGTTCGTCGCGCAGCAGCCGGCGCACGTGCACGTGGCGGACGTGCTGATCCGTCCCACGCGGCAGGATTACCCGTGAGCGGGTCGGGGCGGGGGTTCAGCCTTCGGCGGAATCCTCGGCCGGAACGCGCTCGGCGGCGACGACCTTGTCGCCCTCGTTGAGCTTGACGACGCGGACGCCCTGGGTGCCGCGCCCGATCTGGCTGATGGACGACGCGGCCATGCGGACGAGCTGACCGTCCTTGGTGACGACCATGACGTCGTCGCGCTCGCGCACGCCGACGGCGGCGACGGATCGGCCGTTGCGCTCGCTGGTCTTGATATCGGCGCGGCCCTTGCCGCCGCGGCTCTGGGAGCGGGCCTTGCCGGTCTCGGGCTGGACGCGGTATTCGTCGAGTGCGGTGCGTTTGCCGTAGCCGTTCTCGGTGATGGTGAGCAGCGAGAGGGCGGCGTCTGCGGTGACGGGGTCGCCGTCGGCGTCCTTGACCATGGGGATGCTGACCATGCCGATGACGCGGTCGCCGTCGGCGAGATCGATCCCTTTGACGCCGGCGGCGTTGCGGCCCATGTCGCGAGCGTCGGACTCGGGGAATCGGATGGCCAGGCCGCCGGCGGTGGCCAGCAGCAGGTCGTCGTCGCCGCTGGTGAGGGCGACGTCGAGCAGCTCGTCGCCCTCGCGGATGTCAACGGCGATGATGCCGGCGCGGTTGACGTTCATGTACGCCTTGAGGGCGGTGCGCTTGACGACGCCGCCGGCGGTGGAGAACGTGAGGAAGTTGCTGCCCGCTTCGAAGTTCTTGACGGGCAGGAAGGCACGGACCTTCTCGCCGGGCTTGAGGTCGATGAGCTGAACGAACGCGCGTCCCTTGGCCGTGCGGTCCATTTCCGGCAGTTCGTAGACCTTGATGCGGAAGACGCGCCCGGTGTCGGTGAAGCAGAGCAGATCGTCGTGGGTGCTGGCGACGAACATGTGCTCGATGAAGTCCTCGTCCTTGGTGCGGCCGGCGATGATGCCCTTGCCGCCGCGACCCTGGGCCTTGTACGTCTCCAGCGCGACGCGCTTGGCGTAGCCGTGGTGCGAGATGGTGACGGCCATGTCCTGCACGGGGATGAGCGCGGCGATGGTGAGGTCGTCGTCGGCGGCGTCCTGCACCTCGGTGACGCGGGCGGAGCCGTAGCGGGCCCGCATCTGCTCGCAATCGTGCTTGATCATGCCGTGGACGATGGCGACGTCGGCGAGGATGGCCTCGTAGCGCTCGATCTGGCGGACCAGCTCGGTGTACTCACCGACGAGCTTCTCGATCTCCAGTCCGGTGAGCTGGATGAGCCGCATGTTGCCGATGGTCTCGGCCTGGATGCGGGTGAGCGCGACTCCGCCGTCGCGGTCGGCGCGGGCGACGGCCTCCATGAGCCGGGCGGGGATGCTCCGCGCGTAGGGGTGGGTCGCGGGGATGCGGAAGCGACGCTCCATGAGGCGCTCGATGGCCTCCTGGCGCGTGCGCGAGGCGCGGATGATGCGGATGACCTCGTCGATGTCGCAGACCGCGTAGATCATGCCCTCGAGCACGTGGGCCTTCTTGCGGGCCTCGTTGAGCAGGTGGGCGGTGCGACGGCGGATGACCTCGACCCGGTGGTCGATGTAGTAGCGGATCATCTCGCGGAGCGAGAGCGTGCGCGGCTGGCGGTTGACCAGGGCGATGCTGTTGATGCTGAAGGTCTGCTGCAGGGGCGTCTCGGCGTAGAGCTGCTTCTCGACCACGCCGGCGTCGGCGCCCTTCTTGAGCTCGACGACGATGCGCACCGGGTTCTTGGCGCTGCTCTCGTCGCGAACGTCGGCGATGTCGGTGATCTTCTCTTCCTTGTACGCGTCGACGATGCGCTCGACGAGCGTGGTGAGGCCGAGGTTATAGGGGATGGCCTCGATGACCAGTTGCTCGCGGTCCTTGGCGCCGGGCAGCGGCTCGACGCGGACGACGCCGCGCACGGTCACCTTGCCGCGCCCGGTCTCGTACCCCTCGATGATGCCGCGCCGGCCGAGGATGATGCCGCCGGTGGGGAAATCGGGCCCCTTGACGCCGCGCCGGGCGGGCTTGCCGTCTTCGCCTGCGACGTCCTGCATGAGCTCTGGCAGGGTGATGGCGGGGTTGTCGATGGTGCGGATGATGGCGTCGAGGATCTCGACGGGGTTGTTGGGCGGGAGGCTGGTCGCCATGCCGACGGCGATGCCGACGCCGCCGTTGACCAGCAGGTTGGGGAACATGCCCGGCAGCACGGTCGGCTCGCGCAGGCGGTCGTCGTAGTTGGCCTGCATGTCGACCGTGTCGAGGTCGAGGTCAGTGAGCATGTCGACCGCGGCCTGGGTGAGGCGGGCCTCGGTGTACCGCATGGCGGCGGGTGGGTCGGGCGCGATGGAGCCGAAGTTGCCCTGGGGGTCGATCAGCGTGGTGCGCATGCGCCAGGTCTGGCCCATGCCGACGAGCGTGGGGTAGATGACCGATTCGCCGTGGGGGTGGTAGTTGCCGCTGGTGTCGCCGCAGATCTTGGCGCACTTGAGGTGCTTCTTGCCGGGGTAGAGCCGCAGGTCGTTCATGGCGACGAGGATGCGCCGCTGGCTGGGCTTGAGCCCGTCGCGGACGTCGGGCAGGGCCCGGTCCATGATCGTGCTCATCGCGTACGTGAGGTACGAATCCTGAAGCTCGCGCTCGATCTGCAGGTCCAGCACGCGGCCCTGGTTGTTGGGCCCGCCACCGGGGCCGGAGGGGGTCGCTTGAGGCTGGTTTTCCTGCGGCAAATCGGCCATGAAATGGGGCTCCTGGGCGGACCGAGAGTATAGGAAACAGCTCCCGAACTTTCCCGGTGCGCAACCTTGCCCGGCCCCGAAAAACGCCGCGTGAAACCGGTCGTCGACGCGGCTGAACGCCCGTCAAAAACGGCGAAGCCCCGGGGAAAGTCCCCGGGGCTTGCAGTGCCAGTGGAGGCAAGGGGACTCGAACCCCTGACCTCATCCATGCCATGGATGCGCTCTACCAAAACTGAGCTATGCCCCCATGATCGACTTGGCGTGATCGACCACGGTCCAAGTTGTCGGGCGGCCTGCGCCGCACCGGCCCATTCTAGACCTGGCTCGGGGCGTCGGTCGAGGGACGGGGTCCGCACGGGTCGGTACCCTGCGGCGCATGCCGCGACCGTTGATGCTCGTGCTGGGGATCGGTGGGATCGTCGGGTTGATCGTGTTGTCGGGCTGGTTCACCTGGCGATTGGCCCAGCAGCACGCCCGGATCACCGGGTGGAGTCCGGTCACGGCCCAGATCGAAGTATCCCGCGCCCTGACGCAGTCGGTCGGGCGCCCCAGTCGGTACTGGCCAGGGATCACCTACCGGTACTCCGTGGCGGGAAAGAACTACCGCTGCGACCGGGCGTTGCCTTCGCCGCGGGAAGGTTCGGCCGCCTGGGCTCAGGCAATTGTCGATCGATTTCCCGTGGGCAGTCAGGCGACGGCGTACGCCAACCCGGCCAACCCCGCCGAGGCGTTTCTCCTGCCCCAGACGAATCCGATGGACTGTGTGATCGCCGCGGTGCCGTGGGTGGGGGTGGGCTTGCTGCTGGGGTGGGTGATCGGGGGGCCGCGGGATGCGCGCAGCCGGCGGGCGGCCGAGGCCGAGCCGGCGGACGGCAGCACCGAGGGCTGGCATTCGGTACCGCCGGTGATCGGCCGGCGGTCGGCGGTGCGGCGTCAGGCGGCGGTGGTGGTGGCGATGTTGCCCGGCGTGCCGTATTGGGCGCACCTGGCGGCGTACGGCCCGTTCGATCGGTTCGATCAGTACCTGTGGCCGGCGGGGTGCCTGGGTGTGTTGGCGGTCGCCGGCTGGACGCTCTGGCGGCAGTGGCGGGATGCCGGGGCGTTCGGCGATGCGATCGTGCTGGTGCGGCCGTGGCCGGTGCGGGCGGGCGAGCCGCTGGAGGTGAAAGTGTCGGCCCCGGTGCACGTGCCGGCGCCGACCGCTCAGATCACCGTGTCGGCGCGGGGATTCACGTTGACCAAGGTGAGCACCGGCAAAGGTTCACGGATCGCCGAGGCGCACGCATGGTCGGCGGACGCCGGTGCGTCTGCGCCGCTGGCGCCCGGCGCGCCGGCTCGTGGCGACGTGGTGCTGGCGATTCCCGCGGCGGCTCCGGCGAGCGGGCTGGAGGTTCCTCGGGCGTACCCGGCGTCGAGATCGGGCCTGGTGGTGACCGTGCGCGCGGGCGATCGCACGACGGCGCAATCGCACGTGCTGCGCGTGGAGCCCGCGTCAGGCGGTCAGTAGTCTGTCGACGGCGGCGATCACGTCGGGCACGCGGATCTTCTCGATCCGACAGCGTTGGGGGTGGTCGTCGGCGATCTCTTCGGGCGGGAGCGTCGGGTCCGCGACGAAAATGGTCTCGCGCCCGGGAACCGGCTCGGGCAGCGCGGTCCAGCGGGGATCGGTCGGCCCGAAGAGGCTGATGCAGCGCACGCCGAACGCCGCCGCGACGTGGCGCGGGCCGGTGTCGTTGGTCACCACCAGCCGCGCGCGGCGCACGATCGCCTTGAGCGAGCCGACCGTGCCGCCGAGCATCGGCAGCGCGGCGATGCTGGCACCGTCCTCGGGGTGGTTGAGTTCGATGGCGTGCCGGATGGCGAGCACCAGGTCGGCCTCCGGGGGCGAACCGTTGAGGGCGACCTTGAGCCGGTGGTTCTCGATGAGGTGGTGGGCCACGGCGGCGAATCGCTCCACGGGCCAGCGTTTCAGGGGGTTGTTGCCGCCGGGGTTCAGCAGCGCGAACGGCTCATCGGGCCCGATGCCGCCCCGGCTGAGCACCTCCCGTCCGAGCGCTTCCTGATCGTCACTGACCGCCAGTTCGAGGCGAGGTTGGACCGGCGCGGGCGCTACGCCGAGGGCGTCGAGCAGATGGCGCGTCAGCCGCAGGTAGTAATCCACGGCGGAGATCGGGGCGTAGCCCTTGTGCGGGTGATGGCGGCGCGGCGGATCGAGCTTGTGCGTCAGCAGCAGGCCCCGACCGTCGCGGTCGTAGCCGCAGCGCAGCGGGATGCCCGCCAGGCGGATGGTCGCGGCGGAACTGAAGGAGTTGGGCAGCAGCAACGCCGCGTCGAACTTCATGGTCTTGAGCCGCCCGGCCAATCGGGCCTTGCCGGTCATGCCGTGCGACTCGGCGACCATGACGTCGTCCAGCGCCTCCCAGCCGGCGAGCAGGTCGTTGAGGCCGGGCTTGCACAGCCCGACGATCACCGACCGGCCGACGCTCTCGCGGAGCAGCCGGATCGAGGGCGTGGCCATCACCGTGTCCCCGAGCCACGAGGGCAGCATGACCAGGATGCGGGCGGACGATGCCACGGTTCATGCATCGGCCCGGCGGCGGACGTCATCCCACAATCAGGTTTCCAGGCGTGCGGCCAGGATGCGGGCCACCGCGTCCGGAAGATCGACGGGTTTCTCCAGCAGAATCGCCCGTTCGTGGGCGATGCCCGCCGCGATCGCCGATTCGATGTCGCGGGGCTTGTCGCCGATCGCCCAGGAGCGGGACAGGTCGAGGCCGAGTTCGGCCGCGGCGGCCAGGATCATGCCCGGGGCGGGCTTGCGCCAGGGGTGCTCGGCGGTGAAGCGGGGCACGCTGCCGCCGGGGTGAAAAGGGCAGGCGTACACGGCGTCGAGCCGGACCCCGGCGGCGTGCAGCAGCACGCGGAGGCGGTCGTTGACCGCTTCGAGCGCGGCCAGGGGATACCGCCCTCGCGCGACGCCGCCCTGGGACGAGAAGACGACCAGGCGGTAGCCCGCGTCCGCGAGGCGCGCGAGCGATTCGGCGACCCCGGGGAGAAGGCGCACGAGTTCTGGATCGCCCAGATCGCCCTCGTGCCCGGAGCCGCGGGTAACGGCGGTGGTGTCGATGAGCGTGTCATCGCGATCCAGGAAGACCGCCGGCTGGAGCGAGGTGCGATCCGGCATCGGGCGGCATCATAGAGTCGATCATGTCCACCACCCCGAAACAGTTTGGGCAAACCGTTGGCGACTCGAAGGCGAACGCGGCCGACAACGAGTACGTGCTCGGCACCGGGGCCGACGAACTGGCGCGCCTGGGCCTGCAGCACCGGTTGTGGGCCGACGCGGCGCACGCGGCCTGGAAGATCGGACGCATCGGCCCGGGTGCGCGCGTTTTGGACGTCGGGTGCGGCCCGGGGTATGCGGCGTTCGACCTTGCCAGCCTAGTCGGGCCGCAGGGCGAGGTGGTGGGGGTGGACGAATCGTCCAGGTTCGTGGGGTGGATGAACCACCAGGCGGCTGTGCGTGGCCTGGGGCAGGTGCGGGCGGTGGTGGGCGACGTGCACGGGCTCGGGGCGCTCTTGCCAGGCCGGGCGGCGACCTTCGACGCGGCGTACGCGCGGTGGGTGCTGTGCTTCGTGTCCAGGCCCGCGGAGGTGCTGCGGGGCGTGGCGGACCTGCTCAAGCCCGGCGGACGCCTGATCGTGCACGACTACTTCAACTACACAGCCATGACCATGGCACCCAGGTGCCGCTCGCACGATCGCGCGGTCGCGGCGACGGCGGCGAGCTGGCGCGAGCGCGGCGGCGATCCGGACATCGTCGGGCGGCTGGGGCGTCTGCTGGCCGAGTGCGGGATGAGCATCGACCACCTGCACGTGCACCAGCGCGTAGCGCGGGGCCATCCTGACCTGAGCAAGCGCGACCCCATGTTCGCGTGGCCGGACACCTGGTGGCGCACCTATGCGCCGAAACTGGTGGAGATGGGCAAGCTCTCGCGGGCCGACTGCGACGAACTGATCGCGGACCTGGAGCGGATCGGTTCGAGCACGACCGACTTCGTGATGGTGCCACCGGTGTTCGAGGTGGTGGCGGTCAAGGCCTGACGGCGGGTTCCTCCGGGCTCGCGGCGCGGGGCGGCGCCGGCGCCAGGGCGTCCAGGGCACGGATGGTCTCGACCACCGAGAGCAGCGTCATGGCGGTGGCGCTCACGGGCATGCGCGCATCCCAGGGCGCGGCCCGCACGCCACCGACCGAAAGCGCGGGCGACGGGGCCATCCAGCCGATCGAATCGTCCGCCGTCTGCTGGTTCAGGAACCGCAGGGCGCCGAGGATCCGCACGACCTCGCCGGCTCGCTCGCCCGGCTCGGTGAGCCGGCCGTCGCCGAGCATCGTCGCCGCCGCTGCCAGTGGCCGGGCGGTGTTCCACGTCGGCAGGGTGCTGGGGGCGGTGGTGAACAACACGCCGCCGACGGCGTCCTGGCGGTCGGGCCCGGCGTCGGCGGCGGAGAGTTGAGCCCGCCAGAGCGTCGATCGCATCTGCCGCAGCGCGCCGGCAGCGGGCACGTCGGCGTCCGCGGTCGCGGAGGCTTCGATTTCGGCCCAGGCCAGGAAGGGCATGAGCGAGAACAGGTTCGTGGGCTGCGTGTCGCGGAAAGCCCTGCGGATGGCGGGGCGGGCGCGCTCATCGAGCGCGCGGTTGAGGTCCGTGCGGGCGTTCGGACCGGGCGCGACGTCGAACGACGCGCCGTAGACCTCTCCCAGGGCGATCACGCCCCACGCGGCGGGGGGCACGGATGCGTCGAAGCCGTTGCCGGGATCGAAGGCCGCACGAAGGCGCGCCCGCGCCGCCCGGGCCATGTCCGCCGCCGGCACGGCGGCGTCGCCGCGGTGCCAGCCGAGCGTGGCCAGGATCAACGCGCTTGCCGGCGCATCGTCGTAGGGGGAAGACTCGGACGGGTCGACCGCGTGCAGGTCGCGGAGCAGGCCCGCGGCGGCGACCCGGGCCCGGTTCGCGAGATCGGGGTCAGCGGCGGCGTACGCGCCGTACCGCGTCAGCGCCAGCGCGGCCAGGGCCTGTTCGTGCGGCTCGGCGATGAGCGGCTGGTACTGGTTGCGCCAGGGCAGGTAGGTGCCGTGCATGCCCAGCGGCTCGGCGCCGGCGTACCGGCGCGACTCGAGGTGGCGTGCCAGGGCGTCGGCGTAGCGCACGAGCCCCGCGCGCGCGGAGACGTCGGCCAGGGGCACGGCCCGCTGCCCGCGCTGCAGGAACACCGGCGAAGCGCCCGGCTCGGCCTGGGCCAGAAGCGTCGAGCGGAACTTGAAGAACTTCATTCCCTGCCGGATCAGGTCCTTGGGCTCGCTGAGCGCCGCCGACGGCTGCTCGGTGAGTCGCGCGACCAGGGCGCGGACCGCCTCTGAGGGGGCGGTGTTGGTCGCGAGCATCGTGCCCGGGAACATCGCCTCGGTGCGGTTGCCCAGGCGCACGGCAAGGCCGTCGAGCCCGGGGGCCAGCAACGCATCGAGGTCCTGGGCGCGCACCGGCTCGACGGGCGTCAGGGGGCCGGCCAGCTCGACCGCGAGCATCACGCGGGATCCGAGCGTGCGGAGCTTCTGCTCCCGCAGCGCATCGTGCTCGATCGGGGCACGCCGGTCGGCTTCGCCGTACGCCGCGACCAGGGCGCGGTAGATGATGCGGCCGCGATCGTCCGCCGGCCCGATGGCCAGTTCGCTGGCCCTGCCGATCACCTGGCCGTCGAAGCGCAGGGTGACCGACGCGCCCTCGGCGGAAGGCAACTCGGCCGGCCCGGGCGCGGGCGGCACGGCCCATCCGTCGAGCCAGAGTCGCATGGTCCGATAGGCGAGCATCGCGTCGTCGGCGGTGGGGGCGGTCAGATCGGCCCGGGGGCCGGCCGGTTGAGCCGCGGCGGGAGCGTTCGGTGCGGCCGCTGCGGGGGCGCAGGCCGCCAGTGCTGTTGCCGCCAGGCAGCGCGCGATGATTCCGGGCAACAGCGCGGCGCGGGCGCGCAGGCGGTTCTCGGGCGTCGGGCCCGGCTGGCGCTGTCGAATCGCGGTCGGCGCGAACTCGGACCCGAGCTGGCACGGGGGTTGAACTGCTGTGTCTCTGGACAACCGGAGACTGGGCATGGCGCAGATCCTCACCATCACGAGCACCCGTCAGCGTATCGCCATTCTGGCGCTGCTGTGCTTCATGGCGATGTGCTGAAGCGTCGGCCGCTCCGGCGGCCGGCGACCCCGAACGAGCTCTCTCCACGAAAAACGCCCGGGCGGGGTGCCCGGGCGTTTTCATGTCACGGGACGATGCTCCGGCGGGCTCAGGCGTTGCCGCCGCCGGCGCCTCCGAAGGTGATCTTGTCGGTGCCCAGGGCGCCGTGGGTGTCCATGCCGCCTCGGGTGGGGATGGGGCCGCGCCCGGGGCGATCGGCGGCGCCGGTGTTGCCACGGTCGGTGTCGCCCCACTGGGCCCGCTTGAGCGACAGACCGATCTTGCGGTCGGAGGTGTCGACGCGGAGGATCTTGACGTCGACCTCGTCGCCGATCTTGACGACGTCCTGCGGGTTCTCGACCTTGTGGTCGGCCAGCTCGCTGATGTGCAGGAGGCCTTCGAGGTCGCTCTCGAGCTCGACGAAGACGCCGAAGTTGGTGATCTTGGTGACCTTGCCGCGGATGACCATGCCCGGGCGGTAGTGCTCGGGGATGGCGGCGACCCACGGGTCCTCGGTGAGCTGCTTGACGCCCAGGCCGATGCGCTGCTTCTCGCGGTCGACGTCGAGCACGACGCAGCGGAGCTTGTCGCCCTTCTTGAAGACCTCGTTGGGGTGGCTGACCTTCTTGGTCCAGCTGATGTCCGAGACGTGGAGCAGGCCGTCGATGCCGGGCTCGATCTCGACGAACGCGCCGTAGTTGGCGAGGTTGCGCACGGTGCCCTCGATGACGGTGCCGGGCGGGTACTTCTCGCTGACGAGCTCCCAGGGGTTCACCTCGATCTGCTTCATGCCGAGGCTGATTTCCTGCTTGTTCTTATCGATCTCAAGCACGACCACGTCCACGTCCTGATTGGGCTGCACGACGTCGGACGGGTGGTTGATGCGCTTCGTCCAGGACATCTCGCTCACGTGCACGAGGCCCTCGACGCCCTCCTCGAGCCGCACGAACGCGCCGTACGACATGAGATTGACGACCGCGC
>JAHCJH010000067.1 GCA_026126345.1 Phycisphaeraceae bacterium
CCCGCCCCCTCCCACGCCAGCCCGGCCCGCTCGCACAGCAGCCGGCTGGTGATCTGCGCGTAAAGGAAGATGACCGGCAACCCGCTGCCCGGGTGTGTACCCCCGCCCACCAGCCAGACCCCCTGGCATCCCGGCAGTTCGTGGCGCGGCCGCCGGTGCAGCATCTGGCCCAGATTGTGAGCCAGGTTGAACGTCGCGCCGAACTGGATGCGCGAAGCGGCCCAATCGTCCGGCGTCACGCGGCGCTCGGTGCGGATGTGCGGCTCGACGTCGAACCCCGCCAGCGAGGCGATCCGTTCCAGCGCCCGCCGACGCAGCGGGTCGCCCCGGCTCGACCAGTCGACCCCGGCGCGGCAGTTGGCGGTGGGCACGAGCACGTAGAGCGCGCTGTGTCCGCGCGGCGCCAGCGTCGGGTCGAGCGCCGAGGGATTGCAGACGTACAGCGAGGGGTCCGGCGTGATGCGCCCCTGTTCGATGTCCGCCAGGTTCTGCTCGTACGTCTCGCTGATGTAGATGGTGTGGTGCGGCAGGTCCACCGGCCGGTCAAGGCCCAGGTAGAGCATGTACGTGCTGCACGAGTACTTGGCCTTGTCCACCCGGGCGTCCGTCCAGTCCGGGCGCATCGATTGGGGCACCAGGTTCCTCAGCGCCCACGGGGCATCGGCGTTGATCACCACGTGGTCGTGCGCCGCCGTGCGACCCCCGACGACCACGCCCGTGGCGCGCGTACCTTCGAACTCGATCGATTCCACAGGGCTGCTGCAGTGGATGCGCCCGCCCATCTCCGAAAGGGCGGTGGCCATCGCCGTCAGCAGGGCGTTGCAGCCGCCCCGCGGGTGCCACACCCCATACTCGTACTCGATGAACGGCAAGATGCTGAACAGGCTCGGGCAGGTGTACGGGCTCATGCCCAGGTACTTGCTCTGGAAGCTCAGCGCCAGGCGCGTGAACGGGCTGCGCAGGCGCGAGGTCAGGTACCCGTGCACCGACTTGGTCGGCCCCAGCCACGGCAGCGCGCGCACCATGTCGCCGTCCAGCAGGTCCAGCGCCGAGCGGAACGGTTTGCGCAGCACCGGCGTGAACACTTCGAGCTTCCGCCGGTTCTCCCGCATGATCCGCCGGAAGCCCGCCGCGTCGGCCGGCTCGATCGCCCCGATCCGCTCGGCCATGAGGTCAACGTCCTGCGTGCAGTCCAGCCGCAGCGGCTCCTGGCCCGCTCGCCCCATCACCAGCCGGTACATCGGGTCCAGTCGCGTCAATTCGGCGTAGTCGCTCAGCCGCCGTCCGCACGCCGCGAAGATCTCCTCGAGCACGAACGGCATCAGGAAGAACGTCGGCCCTCGGTCGAAGTGGTACGCCCCGCCGTCGGGCGCGTGGTCGGTCAGACGCATCGTGCGACCGCCGACGTGTGCCTCGGCCTCGTACACGTCCACGCGGCAGCCGCTGGCCGCCAGCAGCATCGCCGACGCCAGGCCGCCCGGGCCCGCTCCCACCACTGCCACCGAAGGCGAACCTGCTGCCGCAACCATACGAAGTCCTTACGTGATTTGAACGATTTGGACGAATTTGCTTGACCCTACTATACTCGATCCGATGCGTTCCGGCTCTACCGCCGACATGTCGAGCCCATCTGCCGCCACCGGGGGTCGGAACGTCGCCTTCGCGTGGGCGGACCTGTCCGCTCGGATCGCGTGGGCGAGGACATTCCGTCGGCTGGTCGCCACCCATCAGGACGAACTCGTGGCGCTCGTCGCCCGCGAGACCCACAAGCCGCCGTTCGAAGCCCTGACGGCCGACTTGCTTCCGCTGCTGGTCAGTTGCCGATGGCACGAGCGCCGGGCCGCCGGGCTGCTGAAGCCGCGCCGGGTTCGAGGCAAGGGATGGTTCGCCCCCGGTCAGAGGCACTGGGTGCACCGCGAGCCGGTCGGGCTCGTGGGCATCATCGCGACGTGGAACTACCCCGTGCAACTGCTGGGGATCCAACTCCTCCAGGCCCTGGTCGCCGGCAACCGGGTGGTCGTGAAGCCCAGTGAACACACGCCGGATTCCCAGCGGCGGCTCATGGAGCTTGCGGTTTCCGCCGGCCTGCCCCCGGGCGTACTGCGCTGGACCGAGGCGACGCGCGAGGCCGGCCCGCGGATGCTGGACCACGAGCGGCCGGATCACGTCATCTTCACAGGTTCGACGCGTGTCGGTCGGCAGGTGGCGGCCTGGGCCGCCCAGCGCCTGACGCCGACCACGCTGGAGCTCTCCGGCCACGACAGCGCCCTGGTGCTCGCCGACGCCGACCCCGCGCTGGCCGCCAGGGCGATCTGGAACGGCCTGGTGATGAACGCAGGCCAGACGTGCATGGCCCCCCGGCGCGTGCTGGTCGATCGGACCGTCTACGACCGTTTCCTCGACGCCCTGGCGCCCCTGGCTGCCGGCGCGCGGCCGCTGCGACTGATCGACGATGCATCGGCGGCGCGCTGCTGGGAGCTGGTTGCCGCGGCCCACCAGAGCGGCGCACGCAGTCTTTCCGGCGTCATGGAGCGGCCCGACGGGCCGTGCCTGCGTCCCCTGGCGATGGTTGATTGCCCGCCCTCGGCCGTGCTGGTTGAGGGTGAGCACTTCGGCCCCGTCGTCGCCGTCGTCCCCGTCGCCGACATGCAGGAAGCCATCGGGGTGCACCGACGCGGCGGCCAGCACCTGTCCGTCAGTGTGTACAGCCGCGATGTCGGCTCCGCTCGCCGGGCCGCGGCGGAACTCGGCGCCTCGTACGTCACCATCAACGACACCGTGCTGCCCACGGTCCACCCGGCGACGGGCATCGGCGGGCGCGGGCTCTCGGGCTGGGGCGTGTCGCGCGGTGCCGAGGGTCTGCTTGCCCTGACGCGGACCGTCACCGTCAGCGCCACCTCGGCGCGGGTGCGGTTGCCGCTGAGTACGCCCACGGCGGCATCGGCCGCGGCGTTGGCGAAGTTGATCCGCCGGGTGTTCGGCGGCGGCCGGCCGCCGGCGCTGAATACGAGCGCCGTGGCACAGCAAGAACGAACGGAGACGGTGGTCCTGACCCGGGCGGCGCCCGGCGGAGCGGTGAACAAGTCATGATCGCGAGCAAAGATCAACTCAAGTCGGGTCGTACCAGTGTGGCGGTGATCGGCAGCGGCCTGGCGGGGCTGTCGGCGGCGTGCGAGCTGGCGTCGCGCGGCGCCAAGGTCACGCTGATCGAGAAGAACGCCCACCTGGGCGGCAAGATGAACGTGCTGACCGAGCAGGGGTTCTCGTTCGACATGGGGCCCACGATCATCACCATCCCCGACGTGCTGCGGGGCATCCTGACGCGCGCCGGGCGGCGCGTCGAGGACTACATCGACCTGCGCCGCCTCGACCCGCAGTGGCGGTGTTTCTACGAGGACGGCACGGTCGTTGAGGCGCTCGAGCGCGTTGACGACATGACGGCCCAGCTCGACCGGCTCTTCGCCGGCAGCGGCGCTGCCGAGGGGTACCGCCGCTTCATCGCGTACGCGCGCCGCATGTACCGGCTCAGCGAGAAGGTCTTCTTCTACAAGGATCTCGGCTCCGTCGGCGACATGATGCGGCTGACCCCCATGCGCGATCCCGGCCTGCTCCGCGACGTGTTGGCCATGCGCATGCACTCCACCATGGCCGCCACGGCGCACAAGATGATCAAAGAGCCGCACCTGGCCCAGCTGGTCGAGCACTTCCTCCAGTACGTCGGCTCCTCGCCCTTCCTGGCCCCGGCCATCCTCTCGCTGATCGCCGCGGCCCAGGTGGACCACGGCGTGTGGTACCCCATGGGCGGCACGCGGATGGTCGCCCGCTCGCTGGAGCGGCTGCTCCGAGAGCACGACGCCGAGATCATCACCGGCGCCGCCGTCGCCCGCATCAACGCGGCCGGGGGGCGCGTTCGTTCCATCGCCCTGGCCGACGGCCGGGTGATCGAGGCCGACGCCGTCGTAAGCAACTGCGACGTGCAGCGCACGCTGCGCGACCTCGACGGCTCGCCCGGCGCCCTGGCCCGGCAGCGCAAGATCGCCGCCACGTACACGCCCGCGTGCTCGGGCGTGGTGCTGTACCTCGGCCTGTCGCGCCAGTACGACCACCTGGCGCACCACAACTTCCTCTTCAGCCGCAACAGCCGCAGCGAGTTCGGCGACATCTACCACAAAGGGGTGCCCGCCGCCGACCCGACGCTCTACCTGGCCGTGCCGTCGCGCACCGACCCCGGCCAGGCGCCCCCCGGCTGCGAGGCGCTCTACGTGCTCATCCACACGCCCTACTTGCGTCCCGGCCAGCGGTGGGAGGGCCCCGGCGGCCTCATGGAGCAGTACCGCCCCGTCGTCATGGACAAGCTCCGCCGGCACGGCATGAGCGACATCGACCGGCACATCGTCGTCGAGCGGCACCTGCACCCGGGCTTGATCGACCAGTGGTACAACGCCGAGGGCGGCGCCATCTACGGCCTGGCCTCGCACGGCCGCCTGGCCGGCGGGTTCAAGCCGCGCAACCGGTCCAAGGTGTACCCCAACCTCTACTTCGCCGGCGGCTCGGCCAACCCCGGGCCGGGCGTTCCCATGGTGCTCATGAGCGGCGTCACCGCCGCCAACAGCGTCGCCGAGGACTTCGGCCTGGGCGCGCACGGGTCGGCCCCGCAAGCCCAGATCGAGGCCAAACCGGGGGCGATGGCGCCGGTGTGACCCGAGGCGGCATCGCGGAACCCTGAAGGAGACGACCGTGCGTGACCCGGCGTTCCAACACGAGGCGATCTGGCCCGCGGCGCCGAGCGATCGGGTGATCGGCGCGTTCGGCTGGTGGCTGCGCCGCATGTTCCGCAGGTCATTCGCGGGCGTCTGGGCCGCGTGCGGCACCGCGACCGAACTCCGCGCCGCCGACAAGCACCAGGGGCCCGCGATCGTGCTGATGAACCACGCATCGTGGTGGGACCCGCTGGTCGGGCTGATGTTGGCCCGCGAACTCACCCCGCGGCGCCGCCTGCTGGCCCCGATGGAGCTCGACCAGCTCAAGAAGTTCGGCTTCTTCCGCCGCCTGGGGGTCTTCGGCCTCGACCCCGACCGCTCCGATGCGCTCGACGCAATGGTCTCGTACGTGCGATCGAGGTTCGAGGTTGACCCGCGCACCGCGTTCTGGATCACACCGCAGGGCCAATTCACCGACCCCAGGACCCCCATCCGCCTCCGCCCGGGCGCCGCCTCGCTCGCGGCGCGCTCGTCTACGGACGTACGCGTCGTCTGCGTCGCCGTCGAGTACGCCTTCTGGACCGACCAGAAGCCCGAAGTCTTCCTCCGCTTCGCAGCCGTGCCCGCCCCCGAGTCGCCAACCACCGCCGGCTGGACCCGCGCCATGACCCACGCCATGCAGGCCAACGCCGACGCGCTGGCGACGCTCGTCACGGCCCGCGACCACGCCGCGTTCGAGCCCGTGCTCGCCGCGCGCCGCGGCGGGGTCAACCCGCTCTACGACGCCTGGCTCCGCCTGCGGGGCCGCTCCGGGCGCATCGACGGCGTGCGGCGAACCCCCGTGCCAGCGCCCATCCGCGCCGGAGTCCGTCCATGACCGCGCTGGCGTGGGTGATCGTCGTGTCGTGCGTCCTGGCCGCGTTCGCGCTGGCGATGACGCTCTGGAACCTCGCGCTCTACCGGCGGCCCGGCGAGACGCCCGCCTCGACCGGCGCCTCGGTCTCGATCTGCGTGCCCGCGCGCAACGAGCAGGACAACCTCGAAGCGTGCGTCCGCTCGCTGCTGGCCCAGACGCACCGCAACGTCGAAGTCCTGGTCTACAACGACCATTCCACCGACCGCACCGGCGAGATCCTCTCGCGCCTGGCCGCCGAGGACCCGCGCGTCCGCGCCGTGCCCGTCGAAGACCTCCCCGAGGGCTGGAACGGCAAGCAGTTCGCCTGCGACCGCGCGGGCCGAGCGGCCCGATCCGACTGGCTCCTGTTCACCGATGCCGATGTTCGCTTCGAACCCGCGTGCATCGAACGCACCCTGGCCGCCGCCGCCGCCGCCCGCGCCGACCTGGTCTCCACCTTCCCGCGTCAGATCACCGGCAGTCTCGGCGAGGCCCTGGTCATCCCCCTCATCCACGTCATCCTGCTGTCGTTCCTTCCTCTGGCCCGCATGCGGTCCAGTTCCGACCCCGCAGCCAGCGCCGGCTGCGGGCAGTTCCTCTTCGTCCGGCGCGAGGCCTGGCTCGCCGCCGGCGGCCACGGCACGTTCCGCAACTCCATGCACGACGGCATCATGATGCCGCGAACGCTCCGGCGCTCCGGCTTCCGCACCGATCTGTTCGACGGCACCGCTCTGGTCGCCTGCCGCATGTACCGCGGCTTCGGAGCCACGTGGCGCGGATTTGCCAAGAACGCCTACGAAGGCCTCGGCTCGCTCGGCCTGCTGCTGTTCATCACGATGTTCAACGCGGTGGCGTATCTCGGCCCACCGGCGGTGCTGCTGGCCCGGGCTTTCGGGGCAGAAGTCGACCGGTCGGCCGCCGCGGGCGCGGGCGTTGCCTTCGGCATCGCCATGGCACACCGGCTCATCCTCGCCGCCCGATTCCGCCAGTCCATCCCGTCGGCATTACTGCACCCCATCGGCGTCGCGCTCATGACCGCCATCCAGTGGTGGAGCTGGTATCTGGCGCTCACCGGCCGGCGCACCTGGCGCGGCCGGGTTCACACCGCGCCGAGCGCTGCCTAGGCCAGCCAGCGCCGACGGTTCGACCGGCGTTCAGCCGCGCCCCGCCGGTCGGATACGCAGGTCCAGCACCTCGCCCTGTACGCTCTGCGTTCCGCCGTACTCATTGATCGTCGGCCGCACCACCGCATCCACGCGCACGCCCGTGGCGAGCAAGGACACCCATTCGCCCCGCCTCCACGCCACGCACGACAGCGGGCGCGCCCCCTGGCCCAGCGTCAACCTCAGGTGCGCGCCCTGCGCCCCCATGGATTGCGCCGAACCGACCACGGCGTTCTCGATCAGCACCGCGACCGATGGGTTCCCGCGTCCGCACGGCTCCAGCCGCTCCAGCGTCTTGACGAACGGCAGGCTCAGTTCGTTCACCGTGGCCGGCGCATCCACGTCCAGGCGCCCCACGAGATCTTCGAGCCGGATCGCCGCGTTGGCCCGCTCGGTGAACGCCTCCACGAACGCGTCGAGGTTGGCGTCGTTGACCGACAGCCCGGCGGCCATGTCGTGCCCGCCGAACCGTTCCAACAGCGGGGCGCAGCCTTCCAGCGCCCCGTGCAGGTTGAACCCGTCGATGCTCCGCCCCGACCCCTGGCACGAACCGCCCAGCCGCTGCATCAGGATCGCCGGGCGGCTGTACTTCTCCACCAGCCGCGAGCAGACGATGCCCACCACGCCCTTGTGCCAGCGCTCATCGGCCAGCACGATCGCGCGCCGGTCCGGCCCGGTCATGCCCGCCGCCTCGGCCGCGAAGCACGCCTGTTCGAAGATCTCGCGCTCCATCGCCTGTCGCTCGGCGTTGGCCGCCTCGAGCGCCCGGGCGATCGCCGCGGCCCGTTCGCCGATGGCGGTCGTGAACAACTCGACCGCCTCGCGCGCGTGCCCCAGCCGTCCGATGGCGTTGAGGCGCGGGCCGAGCTTGAACCCCACGTCCCACGTGCTGATCTTCTTCGCGTCGTCCAGCCGGGCCTGCTCGACCAGCGCTCGAAGTCCCTCGACGGGGCTGCGGCGCACCCGTTCAAGCCCGAATCTCGCGATCACCCGGTTCTCGCCGACCAGCGGCACAACGTCGGCGATCGCGCCCAGCGCAGCGAACGCCAGCAGGTCGAGCAGCAGCGCCCTGTGCGCTGCGCTGGCTCGCCCGCCGTTGCCCTCGGCCAGAGTCGCCAGCCGCCAGGCCAGCTTGTACGCGACCCCGGCGCCGCACAGGTGCGGGAACGGGTACGCCGAATCGGGCCGGCACGGGTGCACCACCGCGTAGGCCCGGGGCAGTTCATCCAGCGTCTTCGGCGGGTTGTGATGATCGGTGATGATCAGGTCCGCGCCGCACGCCCGGGCCGCCTCCGCCGGCTCGGTGGCCGTCACCCCGCAGTCCACCGACACGATCAGCCCCGCCCCTTCCGCGGCCAACGCGCGGATCGCCTCGACATTCAGCCCGTACCCCTCTTCCAGCCGGTGCGGAACGTACGACCGCACCTTGGCCCCCGGATCGATCGCCCGGATCATGTGCCACAGGATCGCCGTTGCCGTCACGCCGTCCACGTCGTAATCGCCGTAGATCGCGATCTGTTCGCCCCGACGGATCGCCGCCAGCAGCCGTTCGGCCGCTCGATCCAGGTCCGGAATGAGCGAAGGGTCGTGCAGCGCGGACAGTCGCGGCTCCAGGAACGCCAGCGTGGCCGCCTCGTCGGCCAGGCCTCGCGCCGCCAGGATGCGCTGCAGCAGCGTTGCGCCCGTCGGCGCCGCACCGAGCCGCCAGCGCCACCGCGCCCGGATTCCCCGTCCGATCTCGGCCGGCGATGCCTCGACGCGCACGGGCGCGCCGCCGGCGCGCCCATACACTCCCGTCGGGTTGCCCGCGTTGTTCGGGCCGCTCATCGAGATCCAACCTCCCGCGTGCCAACCATGGTCAAGCTCAACCGAATCTACACCAAGACCGGCGACGCCGGCACGACCGGCCTTGGCGACGGCAAGCGCGTCGCCAAGGACCATCTCCGTGTCGAAGCCTACGGCACCGTCGACGAGGCCAACGCCTTCGTCGGCCTGGCGGTCATCGAGGCCGATCGGGCCGGGGCGCCGGCCAGGGCGGTCGCCGACCTGCTGCGGTCCATTCAGCACGACCTGTTCGACGTGGGCGCCGACCTCTGCTGCCCCCCCAAGGCCGGCGAGAAGCCCGGCGAGCGGCTCCGCATCCTCCCGGACCAGACCGCCCGCCTCGAACAGGAGATCGACCGCTACAACGATCCCCTTCCGGCCCTCAACTCCTTCGTTCTTCCGGGCGGCACGCCCCTGGCCGCCGCGCTGCATGCCGCCCGCACCGTCGTGCGCCGGGCGGAGCGCTGCGTGGTTTCATTGCGCGCCGCCGACGCCGAGCACACCGGCGAAGAAACGATTCGGTACCTCAATCGACTCTCCGACCTGCTGTTCGTCCTCGCCCGCGTCGCCAACCAGGCGCCGCCGCGAGGCGTCAGCGCCGCGGGCGCCGGCGACGTGCTCTGGCTGCCGGGCGCCAACAGGCCGAAATGAGCCCGCGACCGGTCCGGTAGACTCGGCGCTCGCGCCGACACATGCCCAAGCCTCCGCCCATCCCGCACGCCACCTTCACCAGCGAGTTCCACCAGGAGTTCTCGGCCCACACCATCGCCCTGCTCCGCAGGCGGTTCCTCTGGTTCACCGGCGTCATGGCGGCCCTGGCTCTGGCCGTTCTGCTCATGATGGCGTTGCGACCGGCCCGCGGCGGAGAAGTGCTCGCCCCGCCCAGGGGCGGCCAGCCCCAGGTGCTGCCCGCGCCCGCCGCGCTGCCGGCCGCGGCTCCGATCACCGACGCGCCGCCGGACGCCGCCCAGCCCTCCGGCCCCTCAGGACCGACCGCCGACGACACGCCCCGACCCAAGCGGCCACCGCCGGGCTCGCGCCTGGTGCGGGAGATCACGCGTGAATTGACCCCCGCGGCGCCGACGCCCTGGGACGTCATCATCACCTCGCTGCGGTTCGTCTCGTTCTTCGTCATGTTCATGGTCGCGGCGCGCGTGCGCCTGCGCGACGCGACGGTCCAGCGGCTCACCTACGCCACGCTCATGATCGACGGCGTGCTGCTCATCGGCGCCCGCCTGCTCGACGCCACCGGCGGCATCGGCATCGCCGCAGTCACGCTCACCCACCTGCTGGCCTGCTGCTTCCTTCCCTGGACGCCCCGCCAGGCCATGCTCGCCATGGCCCCGCTGCTGGCGCTGGACGCCGCGGTGGTCAGCCTGCTGCCCGAGACGATCTGGTGGAAGGTCTTCAGCATCGTGTTCAGCCCCTTGCTGGCCGTGCCCGGCACGCTGATCTGCTGGGCGCGCCACACCCGCCGGCTGGCGTCGTACAAGGTCAGGTTCCTCGAGTCGCGCCTCGGCTCGCTGCGGCAGGAGCTCGTCGCCGCCCGCAAGGTGCACGAGGCCCTGTTTCCCCGGCCCGAGGCCCGCGGATACATCCGCTTCGACTACCGCTACGTGCCCATGCGGCTCATCGGTGGCGACTACCTCCACGCCCGATTCATGCCCCCGGTCGCCGACGACCACGCGCACCCGTTCAACCTCGTGTTGCTCGACGTCACGGGCCACGGCATCCCCGCAGCGCTCACCGTCAACCGCCTCTACGGCGAACTGGAACGCCTGCACGCAGAGGACCCCGGCATCGGCCCCGGCGAACTGCTCCGCAAGCTCAACCGGTACATCTACCTCACGCTCTCCAACCACGCGCTGTTCGTCACCGCCCTTGCCATGCGCATCGACCCCGTCGGCAACACCGTCGAGTTTGCCAACGCCGGCCACCCGCCGGCGTTCATCCTCGGCGCCGACGGCTCGCTCGATCAGCTCGACTCGACCACCTGCGTGCTCGGCGTCTTCAAGGACTCGGAGTTTGACGCCGCGCCCCAGACCCGTCGCTTCGGGCCCGGCGATGCGCTCATCGCCTACACCGACGGCGCCATGGAGACCAAGAACGCCGCCGGCCGCATGCTCGGCGTCGACGGCATGCGCCGCGCGCTGCTCTCGGCCCGGCCCGACCAATCCCTGGCCGCGGCCCTCATGCAGGCCGTCGATGCCTGGCGCCACGGCGCCGTCGCCGACGACACGCTCATCGTCGAGGTCTTCCGAGACCTCACGCCCCAGTTCGCCGTGCGGGGCCCAGCCTCCGTCATCGCCAGGCAGTCCGGCATCTTCACCGTTCAGTCCGCAGCGCCCAAGCCGACCGACGCCGCCGGCGCCCCGGCCGCTTCCGGCGTCGCCGCCCGCCGCTGAACGCGGCCCGATACGCTTGCGGCCATGTCCACCGTTCCCGCTGCCATCCTCGGCCCCACCGGCTACACCGGGCTCGAACTGATCGAGATCCTGTCCCGCCACCCCTCGATGCGGGCCGCCTACCTCGCCACCGCGCGCGACAAACAGCCCCGCATCGACGCCGAGTTTCCACGCCTGGCCGGCAGAATCGACCCCGCCGTCGCCCAGTGCCGACCGATCGACCACGACGCCATCGCCGCCGCCTGCCGCGTCGCCTTCCTCTGCCTGCCCCACGAGGCCGCCATGGTGCACGCGCCGGCGCTGCTCTCCCGCGGCGTCAAGGTCGTGGACCTCTCCGCCGCGTACCGGCTCAAGGACGCCGCTACCTACGCCGCGGCCTACGGCCACCCGCACACCGATGCGCCCGGTCTGGCCGGCGCGGTCTACGGCCTGACCGAACACGCCCGCGACGCCGTCCGCGCCGCGCGCCTGGTCGCCAACCCCGGCTGTTACCCCACCGCCGCGGGGATCGCGCTCATCCCGCTGGTCCGGGCCGGGCTGATCCGTCCCGAGGGCATCATCGTCAACGCCGCCAGCGGGGCCAGCGGCGCCGGGCGCGAGCCCAAGTCGCACCTCACGCTCGTCGAGGCCGGCGAGAACTTCTCGGCCTACGGCATCGGCGTTCACCGCCACCAGCCCGAGATCGACCAGGCCCTTCGGACCTTCGCCGGCGGCGCCGAGCGCGCCGTGCTGTTCGTGCCGCACCTGCTGCCGATCGAGCGGGGAATCCTGGAGACGATCTACGCCGATCCTTCCCGCACCGGGCTCGACAGCGCCGCCGTCACCGACGCGCTGCGCCGGGCGTACGAGCGCGAGCGGTTCGTGGTCGTCCGCGACGAGGCCCCGGCGCTGCGCGACGTCCGCCAGACCAACCGGGTGCACGTCAACGCCCGGGTGGTGGGGGGCAAGGTCGTGGTGGTCGCCGCCATCGACAACCTGGTCAAGGGCGCGTCCGGCCAGGCCGTGCAGAACGCCAACCTGATGATGGGTCTGGAAGAGGCCGCGGGCCTGGCCTGATCCGCCCCGCTCCGGGGCGGTCGTGCGGTCGAGCGCCACAAAAACAACGGCGGCGGGCCGTGTGGCCCGCCGCCGCGAACTGAACCGTCTTCCGTTGCCGGCGATCGCCGGCGAGCGGGTTACTGGTAGAGGTTCGTGGACTCCATTTCGCGGATGGGCGTCTTGAACTGGTCGCTGGTGACGTCGGTCAGGAAGCGGACGTCGCCGGCGGCCTTGACGGCCTTGGCGCGGACGGTGAAGGTGACCGTGGCCTTGGGGGCCAGCGAAGCGATGGGAGCGAAGACGACCTGCGCGCCCTGCGACGAGCCGTTGCTGGCGCCGCCGGCGGCGACGAACGCCAGGCCGTCGGGCAGCGTGCAGACGACCTTGACGTTGGTGTCGGTCGCCGAGCCCTGGTTGGTCACGATGATGGTGTAGGTGGTCTCGCCGCCGACCTCGATCGGGTCGGGGTTGTCAACGACCTCGACCAGGATGGCCGGGATGCCCTCGATGCCCGAGGTGCACTCGGTGGCGACCTGCGTGGCGCAGGTGGCGTTGGCCGTGGCGGTCGACTTGTACGAACCGATCGCCGACGGACGCGCCGTGAACGCAACCACCTTGCTCTCGCCCGCGTTGAGCGTGCCGACGTTCCACATCACGCCGCCGCCGCCCATGCCGCCGCCCATCGTCGCCGAAACGAACGAGGCGCCGGCCGGCATCGTCGCCGTGACCGTCGTATTGGTCGAGGGGGTGTCGCTGGTGTTCTTCACCGTGAACTCGAAGGTGATGTCGCGGCCCACGAACGCCTTGCCCGTGCACTTGCTGCTGATCGCCAGCGCCGTCTGCTTCACGTTCGTGCCGGCCTTGGCCGACTCGGCGTTCAGCCCGCCCGTGGCGGAGGCCGAAGCGGCCGACTCGTACCGACCCGGCTTGGCGGCCTTGAGGTTCACCGTCGCGAACTTGCTCTGACCGGCGGCCAGGCTGCCGGCGTCCAGCTGCACCATGGTGCTGCCGGCCTCGGTCGTCAGGCCCGCGGGCAGGGTGTCCTTCACCACCACGCCCTCGGCGATGCCGGTGCCGGTGTTCTTCACCTCGTAGCGGGCGACGATCATGTCGCAGACGGTCGCGTCCGGCGTCACGGTCTTGGTCACCACCAGCGCCGGCTCAACGATCGCCGTCGTGGCGCACAGCGTGTTGTTGTACGACACCGTCAGGCAGTTGCCCGACACGCCCGTCTTCGACGCCGTGCCCGTCAGCTTGATCACCTTGGTCTCGCACGGGGCCATCTCGCCCACGACCCACGTCATCGAGCCGTCGGAGCCCTTGTTGCCCTGCGGGCTGCTCTGGCTCACCGACAGGTTCTGCATGTTGTCGGCCTTCACGACCACGTTCTGCAGCCGCCCGCGGGTGCGGTTGGTCACGTGCACCTCGTACGAGTACGGCTGGTTGGCCCGGGCCTCGCGCGGGCGGATCTCGTGCAGCACCACCGCGCTGGTCACCACCTCGCCCGTCGGGTACGCCAGGCTGTTCATGACCATGCCGGCCGGGACCGCGGGCACGTAGTTGCAGTCGGCCACCGGCTCGGGCTTGGGCTCGGGCTCGCGGACCTGCTGCTGCGTGTGGCAGCCGCCGGCAAGGGCCAGACCGGCCGCCAGGCCGCACATCGTCAATCTGCTCAGAAACGTCGTACGCATGGGAAACTCCTCTTTCTGTTTCGTTCGAACAATCGTTCAACGCGCCGGGTCGCCGTTGGCCACGCCGGCTCACACCTGGAAGACTGACAGCGGCGGCACGCTCGATGCCGACTGGCTAGGCGCGGCCGGGCGGAATCGTCCGTTCCGGGTTCTCATCCGCGTTGTCCCGCCCCACGAGGCGTTCCGGGCGTGGGCGGCCCGAATCCGCCATCGCGGCGTCAGAGACCACAGGTTAGTCCTCACTTCCACCGATTGCAACGCCGCAGACCGCCGCCAGCCCAAGCATTGTTCCGTCAATTCCGCAGCTATTGCGCAGGCGTGCCGCCCCTCCTCCGCATGCACCCGCGTTGATTCGCTCTGAGATCGCCGGCCGCGGGCAGATCGGGACCCGTCGCTCCGACGGTGCTACACTCTGCCGCACCTGCTCGGCACCCCCGAACAGGCGACAACCAGGGCGATTGGCGCAGTTGGCTAGCGCGCTACAATGACACTGTAGAGGTCACTGGTTCGAGTCCAGTATCGCCCACTTTTTCCTTGGATACATCGCCGCTCAGCGCCCTGGACAGGGCGCGTTGTTACATCGTCGCCCCGAGCCTTATCAACGCACGTCCATTGCCCACTGCCCCGGCGCCGGCTACGCCTTCAGCCGTCGCTCGATCGCCCCGCAGATCGTCTCGAGCACCTCGACCCGTGCGTGGTACTTGTCGTTCGCCGCGACCAGGCGCCACGGCGCATGGTCCGTCGATGTCCGGTCCACCATGTCGCACACCGCCCGTTCGTACAGCGGCCAGCGCGATCGGTTCCGCCAGTCCTCCGCCGTGATCTTGAACCGCTTGTACGGTGTGCGCTCCCGTTCCCGGAATCGCTTGAGTTGCTCGTCGAGAGTGATGGACAACCACACCTTGACCACGATCCCGCCCGACTCGGTCAGTTCCTCCTCGAACTCATTGATCTCGTGGTACGCCCTCCCCCAGTCGCCGGGCGCGCAGAACCCCTCCACGCGCTCCACCAGCACCCGCCCGTACCACGACCGGTCGAAGATCACACACCGGCCCCGTCGCGGCAGGTGTCGCCAGAACCTCCAGAGGTACGGCTGCGCTCGCTCCTCGTCGCTCGGCGCCGCCACGGGCACCACGCGGTAGAACCGCGCGTCCATCGCCCGCGTCACCCGCCGGATCGTGCTGCCCTTGCCCGCCGCGTCCATCCCCTCGAACACGAGCACCACCGCGTGGTCCTTCATCGCCCGCGCGCGGGTCAGGCCGTTCAGCCGCGCCTGCAGCGTCTGCATGCGTTTCTCGTAGCGGCTCCGCGCCAGGCCAGCCCCGTAATCCAGCGAGCGGAGCACGTTCCGC
>JAHCJH010000068.1 GCA_026126345.1 Phycisphaeraceae bacterium
TCCTCAACGGACCACAGGACGTCGCCCGGTTCCCACGGCGCCGCGTGTTCCAGCCGCGCCGGCCGCCCCGCCAGCACCGCACCGATCGCGCCGATGCTGCACGACGGCGATCCACGTTCGGCCAGGTACCGCAGGCTCGCCGCCGCGTGCAGCGGCTCCGCGGAGGCCGAAGCGTCCTCGGCGATCACCACCCGCACGCCCCGCGACATCGCCTCGCACGCCGCGGTGCGAACGCACGCGTGCGTGTACAGCCCGGCGACCACAAGCCGCCGGCTTCCCAACGAGGCCAGCCAGGCCGCGAACGCAGGGTCTTCTGCGGCCCCGTAGCCGCGCTTGTGGAACACCGGTTCGCCAGCCCGCTCGGCCAGCGCCGCCGGCGGCGCGTGCCCGGGCGTGCCCCGCTCGCACAACCACGCGCCTCGATCGACCCAGTGCGGCAGCCGCCCGTCGGTCGCGCGGTCGATGCTCGTCCGCACGTGGCCCACGGGCCAGCCGGCTGTGCGCGCCAGCTCCAGCCATCGGCGCAGCCCCAGTTCCAGCGTCCGCCGGTGCGGCGCCAGCCCGGGTGCGTTCAGAAAATCCTGCTGCGCATCCACCAGCAGCAGTGCCGCGTTCATGCGCCGCCCGCCGCCAGTGCCTCCACCCGCTCGGCGATCAGGTCGCACATCCGCTGCGTGCCCACCACCGTGCCCCCCACAGGCAGGTCCGCCGTCCGCCATCGGCCCGCGAACACCGACAGGACCGCCCGCTCCACCAGATCCGCGGCGGGCGCCTGTCCGTAGCTCTCTCGGAGCATCATCGCCATCGACTGAATCTGGGCGACAGGGTTCGCCGTGTCCGTGCCCGCCAGGTCGTGCGCCGAGCCGTGCCCGGTCTGGTAGACCGCGCAGCCCCGCGGGCAGTAGTTCGCCGAGTAGCACAACCCGCGCGACCCGAGCAGCACGCCGCCGAGGTCGGCCATGATGTCGCCGAAGAGGTTCGGGGTGACCATGGTGTCGAACAGGTCCGGCCGCTCCAGCATCCGGTACACCGCGTAGTCCACGTTGATGAACGACGGCTCGATCCCCAGCGGTTCGCACACTTCATCGGCGACGTCGCGCCACAGCGACGTGATGCTCGGCACCCCGCCGTCTTTCAGGACGACCGTCAGCCGGCGCGACCGCAGGCACGCCACCCGCGCCGCCGCGCCCACCAGCCGCCGCACCTGCGACTCGCTGTACCCGAAACTGTGCGTTGCCTGCCGACCCGTCGGTGCGTCGTAGGTCTCCGACCACTGCCCCTGGTACACGCCGCCCACGTTGTCGCGCACGACCATGATGTCAATCGGCGCGCGGGCCGCCGCCCCGACCAGCGGGCTCGCGCCGGCCAGGGCCGCTTCGGATCGGATCGGCGCCAATTTGCAGTACAGTCCGAACCGCCGACGCAACTCGTACACGAACCTGCCCCCGCCCGGGCCGCACATCACGGCGCCACCCGAATCGAAAACGCCCTGGAAAAACGCCGCGGCCTCTTCGGTCAGGTACTGACCGTGGCGCTGGTGCGCCGGCACGCCGATCTCGCACCCTTCCACCAGGTCGAGGCGCAGCCCGGCGGCGCCCGCCGCCGCCCGCAGCACGCGGACCGTGCCTTCGATCAGCTCCGGCCCCACACCCTCGCCGCGCAGCACGCCGATCCGCAGCGCCGTCGAGGCACCGCGCTGCTGCCGTTCGGGGCACACCGCGTCGATGAGTCCGTGCCGAATCTCGACGCGAACCGGGCCGGAATCCGCGCGCACAAGGGGTCGCTGCATCGGAGGCAGAATACCCGATTCAAGGAGCCTTGGGTGGGGCCACCTTCACAGTGTTCTCGAAGGGGATCGGGGGCTTGCGCCGCTGGAGCAGGGCGTTGAGCCGCTCCAGGGCCGACTGATCCGGCACCTTGCCGTCCACGATCAGCGACGGTGCATCGCCCTCGCGCGTCGGGTTCTGCAGCGTCAGGCCCACGGACCGCAGCGCCTCGTCCTTGTCCAGTTCCCGCGCCAGCTCGCGCCGGTACTTGTGCGCCTCGTCGAGCGACGCCTGCTCCTGCACCGTGCGGTTCTGCTGCTGGTAGATCATCAGCCCGACCACGCCCGCCGCCGCCGCCGCGACGACCACCAGCCCGATCGAAATGCCCCGTGTCGTCTTCATGCGTGCGCTCCGGGTTCGGCGCTCAGGTTACTTGACGCCGTCCTTCGAGGCGAGCATGCGGAACATGTCCACGCACCGCGCCGCGTACCCGGCCTCGTTGTCGTACCACGACACCACCTTGAAGAACCGCTTGTTCAGCTCGATCCCCGCCAGCGCGTCGAAGATGCTCGACCGGCGGTCGCCGATGAAATCGCTGCTGACGACCTCTTCCTCCGTGTAGCCCAGGATGCCTTTCATGGCCCCGGCCGCCGCCGCCTTCATCGCGCCGTTGATCTCGGCCAGCGACGTGTCGCGCGCGGTCTTGAACGTCAGGTCCACCGCCGAAACGTCGGCCGTCGGCACCCGGAACGACATGCCCGTCAGCTTGCCCTTCAGCGCCGGGATCGCCAGCGTGACCGCCTTGGCAGCGCCCGTGCTCGCCGGGATGATGTTCTGGTACGCGTTGCGCCCGCCGCGCCAGTCCTTCTTGCTCGGCCCGTCCTGCGTCGGCTGGGTCGCGGTCGCGGCGTGCACCGTCGTCATCAGGCCCTCGTCGAGCCCGAAGGTGTCGTTGATCACCTTGGCGATCGGCGCCAGGCAGTTGGTGGTGCACGAGGCGTTGGAGACCACCTGGTGCTTGGCCGGGTTGTACGTTTCGTGATTGACGCCGAGCACCAGCGTCGGCACCACGTCGTCCTTGGCCTTGGTCGGCGCCGAGATCACCACCCGCCTGCACCCGGCGGTCAGGTGCTTGCTCGCTCCCGCCTCGCCGTCGAACTCCGTGAACCGCCCGGTCGACTCCAGCACGTACTGAACGCCCAGGTCCTTCCACGGCAGCTTCGCGGGATCCTTCTCAGCGAAGGTCCGCGTCGTTCGACCGTTCACCGTGAACGACGATTCGGTCGCCGACACCTCCGCCTCCTTGCCGTTGATCCGGAAGCGGCCGTGCATCGTGTCGTACTTCATCAGGTACGCCAGGTTGTCCGCCGGCACCAGGTCGTTCACCGCCACGATCTCGATCGACGGGTCTTCCGCCGCGATGCGATAGACCAGCCGACCGATGCGACCGAACCCGTTGACGGCGACGCGGATGGACATGGGGAAACTCCCGTGAGGAATACCACCGGGCCGGGCCCGGATTCAGGCGTGTCTGACGGCCGTGGCCGTCCGGGAACCGTAGATCGTCGCCCGACCCGGTTCCAACCCCGCGCGTCCGGTCGATCCGCCTCACACATCGCACCCCGGCCTCGTCCCTATGTCTCGATGGCCCGTCCGCCCGAGAATCCGCGGCGACTTCGCAGCAGCCATTTCGCCCATGCCCTGCTCGGGTGCATGGCCGATCCCGCCTGGATCATCCCCTGGGACCGCCTTCTGGCAATCCCGGGCCAGCGGCTGGCCGTGATCGAAGCGTCCGGCGAAGTGCGGTTCGCCAGCGTGCGGCTGATGCGCGGCGTCGGCCGACGCAGCGCCCGCGCCGTGGCCTTCAGCGGCCTGCACGCCGCATTCCCCGCGCCGCTGGTCGATGAGTTCCTCGGCGAAGTGCGGCGGTCGCTCCGCGACGGCCGGCCATCGTTGCTCACGGGTGTGATCGACGGCCGCCGCCAGGGCCTTGTGGTCTACCCGCTGTCGTCCCGGTCGGATGCGCAGCGCGTGCTGGTCGCCATGTTCGAGTCCGCCGATTGGACGCCGGGCGCTGCGCCATCGCCGGTCTTCCGCACCGCCGAACTCGGCTACGCGACCCTCGGCGGGCTCGATCGGCTGAGCGTCCGCGAACTGGACGTGCTCCGCGCCATGGGGCAGGGCGTGCCGCGCAAGGCGATCGCCGACCGGCTCCGATGCCCCGCACGCCAAGCGGGCGCCATCGCCCGGTCGCTCCGCGCCAAGCTCGGCCACGCCACCGATTTCCGCGCCGCCGTCGAGGCGCTGCACCGCGGGCTTCCCGAGGTGACCGACGAACACTGGGATCGCATCGCGTTCCTGCGCGACGCCGACTGACATCGCCTCACCCGGGAGCGCCGCGCCCCGCTACCGCCGGATCATGCGGACCTTGCCCGCGACGATGGTCGCGACGGCTCGCCCCTTGACCTTCCAGCCGATGAACGGCGTGTTCTTGCTGTGCCCCACCAGGTTCGCCGGCTTGATCGTCCACTCGGCCTTGGGGTCGATCACCGTCACGTCCGCCGGCCCGCCGACTTCGAGCATGCCCAGGCCCATCGCGTCCAGCCCGCACAGGCGCGCCGGCTCGATCGTCATCAGCGCCACCAGCCGGGGCCAGTCGATCACGCCGTCGTGCACCAGCGCCCGGGCGTAGAGCGCCAGCGCCGTCTCCAGGCCGATGATGCCGAACGTCGCCGAATCGAACGGCACTTCCTTGCTCTCGGCCGTGTGCGGCGCGTGATCGGTGCCCAGGACTCCGATCGTGCCGTCGGCGATGCCCTTCTTGATTGCCGCGATGTCGGACTTCTCGCGCAGCGGCGGGTTCATCTTGTAGTGCGTGTCGTACCCGCTGGTCTCGATGGTCTCGTGCGTCAGCAGCAGGTGGTGGGGGGTTGCCTCGGCCGTGATCGGCTGGCCCTGCGCCCGAGCCCGCCGAACGATCTCCACGCTCTCGCCGCTGGAGATGTGCTGCACGTGGTAGCGGCAGCCGATCGAACGGTTCAGCCGGGCGTCGCGCTCGATGATCAGTTCCTCGGCCGCGCGGGGCCAGCCGCCCAGCTCCAGGCGCGTGCTCACCTCGCCGGCGTGCATGACCGCCGAGCGCGTCATCGTCGGCTCCTGGCAGTGCTGCATCAGCGCTGCGCCCGTCGCCTTCACGGCCGCCAGCGCCCGCGCCATCAGCCCCGCCGAGGCCACGCAGTCCCCATCGTCGCTGAAGCCCACCGCCCCCGCCCGCGCCATCAGGCCGATCTCCGCCAGTTCCTCGCCGCGCCGGCCCTTGCTCACCGCGCCCACCGGGAACACCCGGCACGCCCCGCTCTTCTCGGCCCGGGTCAGCACGAACTGGATCATCGAGTCGTTGTCGAGCGCGGGGCTGGTGTTCGGCATGCAGCACACGCTGGTGAACCCGCCCTCCACGGCCGCCGCCGTGCCGCTGGCGATCGTCTCGGCCCGCTCGTTGCCCGGCTCGCGCAGGTGCACGTGCGGGTCGATCAGCCCCGGCGTCACCAGGCACCCCTCGGCGTCGATCACCCGCGCCGCCGCGGGGCGCGCCAGCCGCTTGCCGATCGCCGCTACCTTCCCCCCGTCGATCGCCACGTCCGCGGCGTGCTGCGTCCCCGCCACCGGATCAACCACCTTGCCGCCCACGATCAGCACCTTGGACATGTCCGTACCGTAGCAAACTCCCAGCGCGGCCCGCCGCGCTGCGCCCGCCGCCCCGGCACCGGTGCCCGGCCGAGCGTTGCTTCGGCCCACGGGCCGGGCTAACCTCTGTTCCCACACCCCGGGGTGTAGCGCAGCTTGGTTAGCGCGTTTGACTGGGGGTCAAAAGGTCGGCGGTTCGAATCCGCCCACCCCGATTCACGAGCCGACGCCCGTGGGCCAATCGCCCGCGGGCGTTTTTGTTTCACCCGTCTCCAGCGGATCATCGAGAGCGATCTAGCCGCCCTGCACGGGAACTCCGTCGCTGCCCCACACCTCGCCGCGTCTTCGCTACCGGCCCGCTCGCCGGCCCATCGGCACTCGCACGCCCAGCGCCTCGGCGCACCCCGCCGCCTGCGGATACCCCGCATCGACGTGCCGCAGCACGCCCATCATCGGGTCGTTGGTCAGCACGCGTGCCAGGCGCGCCGCCGCCGCCGGCGTTCCGTCCGCCACGATCACCTGCCCGGCGTGCTGGCTGTAGCCGATGCCCACGCCGCCCCCGTGGTGGAACGACACCCACGACGCCCCCGATGCGATGTTCACCGCGAAGTTCAGCAGCGGCCAGTCGCTGACCGCGTCGGTCCCGTCGGCCATCGCCTCGGTCTCCCGGTTCGGGCTCGCCACCGAACCGCAGTCCAGGTGATCCCGCCCGATCACGATCGGCGCCCCCACCCGCCCCTGGGCCACCAGCCGGTTGAACAGCAGCCCCGCCTTGTCCCGCTCGCCCAGGCCCAGCCAGCAGATCCGCGCCGGCAGACCCTGGAACGCGAACCGCGGCTCGCAACGCTCGAAGTCCCCCGCCAGCAGCGCTTCGGGGTTCTTGTGGCACCCCAGGATCCACTCGTGCAGCCGGCGCGCGTAGTCGCCGCCGTCGCGCGGGAACAGCTTCAGGATCTCGTGATCCGTCACGAAGATGTCCCTCGCCTCGCCCGACAGTGCCGCCCACCGGAACGGCCCGCGCCCCACGCAGAACTGCGGCCGGATGTACGCCGGAACAAACCCCGGAAACGCGAACGCATCCGCGAAGCCGTTGTCGTACGCCCGCTGGCGGATGTTGTTGCCGTAGTCGAACGTCACCGCCCCGCGCTTCATGTGCTCGACCATCAGCCGCACGTGCCGCTCCATCGTCGCCAGCGCGTGCCGTTCGTACTCCGCCGGCGACACGCGCCGCAGCGTCTCCGCTTCGGCGTGGGTCAGTTCCGCGGGCACGTAGCTCATCACGTCGTGCGCGCTGGTCTGGTCCGTCAGCACGTCCACCCGGACGTTCCGCTCCAGCAATCTCGACAGCAGCTCCACCGCGTTGCACTCCACGCCCACGCTCACCGCCTCGCCCGCGCTCGCCAGCGAAACCGCCCGGTCGATCGCGGCGTCCACGCCCTCGGCGATCTCGTCCAGGTACCGGTCCCGGTGCCGCCGGTTCAACGCCCCGCGGTCCACGTCCGCGATCAGGCACGTCCCGCCCGCCAGAGTCGCCGCCAGCGGCTGCGCGCCGCCCATGCCCCCGCACCCGGCCGTGACGCACAACCGCCCGCGCAGCGTCCCGCCGAAGTGCGTCCGCCCGCACTCGGCGAACGTCTCGAACGTCCCCTGCACGATCCCCTGCGTGCCGATGTAGATCCAGGACCCGGCCGTCATCTGGCCGTACATCATCAGCCCCGCCGCCGCCAGCTTGTCGAAGTGCTGCTGCGTCGCCCACGCCGGCACCAGGTTGCTGTTGGCGATCAGCACCCGCGGGGCTTCGGCGTGCGTCCGCACGATCCCCACCGGCTTGCCGCTCTGAACAAGCAGCGTCTCGTCGGCTTCCAGCCGGCGCAAGCTCTCGACGATCGCGTCGAACGCCGCCCACGATCGTGCCGCCTGTCCCCGCCCGCCGTACACCACCAGCGACGCCGGCTTCTCCGCCACCTCCGGGTCCAGGTTGTTCATCAGCATCCGCAGCGCCGCCTCGGCCTGCCACGTCTTGCACGTCCGCTCCACGCCCCGCGGCGCCCGCACCGGCCTGGACCCCGTCTCGGATCCCGGCGGCAGGCCCCCCGGCTTCACGGCCGGTCCGTTGCGGTCGGTCGCGCGTGTCGTGCCGGTGGTCGAGGGGGTCATGGCTGGCTCCTGCCGGCTCGGGCCGGCGCTAGGTGCGGGTCTCCTTGTTGTAGACCCCCGGCCGCCGCCGCACAAGCCCCTTTCACCAACTCGGTGCGCCCGCGATGCCCATGCCCCGTTCCGGTTAGAATCCCACCGGCGGCCGACCCCCGCCGCGGAGCGACACGGATGATCGACCTCCCTTCGGCCGAATCGGCCACCCAGGCACCCGCCGACACGGAAGCCCCGGCCCACATCCACCCTTCCGTCGAGCCCAAGCCCGACGACGCCCTCACGGCGCTGGCCGCGCCGTTGTGCGGCCCCATCGAGGCCGTGCTCATCACCGCCGGCAGGGCCGTCGCTCCGCACCGGCTCGCCGTTGCCATCGGCCTTGAGCAGCCCTCTTCGGACGATCCCGCCGCATCCGCCCCGCCCGAGGTGCCCGCGCCCCCCGCGCCGCGCAAGCGCCGTGCCAAGGCCAGCGGCCCTTCATCCGCCGACCTCATCCGCGAAGCGATCGACCAACTCAACCGCCAGTACGAGTCCACGGGGCGTGCCTTCCGCATCGAGGCCGTCGCCGGCGGCTTCCGCCTGATGACCCAGCCCGAGTTCGCGCCCGCCGTCAAGGCTTACCACGGCGCCGGCGCCGCACACCGCCTCAGCAAGGCCGCCGTCGAGACCCTCGCCATCATCGCCTACAAGCAGCCGTTGACGCGCGCTCACATCGAGGCCATCCGCGGCGTCGCCTGCGGCGACCTGCTAAAAACCCTGCTCGACCGGAAACTCATCACCATCGCCGGCCGCGCCGAGGAACTCGGCCGACCGCTGCTCTACGCCACCAGCAGGCAGTTCCTCGAAGCCTTCGGCCTGGCCTCACTCAAGGACCTGCCCAGCGTCACCGAACTCGGCCTGCGGGCCCCAGCCGCGGCCGGCGCCTGAATCCGCACGCCGTGCGGAATCCGTTCGCGTAGAACACGCGAACAGCTCCGCGGGTCCGGGCGTCCAACCTACCAGCGACGCCATTGCCCTTCGCCACTCGCGGGTTCGCCAGGAGCCACCCATGCCCACCTGCATCGCCCACGCCGCCGCGCTCTCGCTCATGCTCGCCGCCGGCGCGTTCGCCCAGCCGACCAAGCCGCCCCTCACCCCGCCGGCCAAGCCCTCGACGCCCCCGCCCGCGGGCACTCCCCCGGTTACGCCCGCTCCAGAGCAGCCCGCGATCGACCTCGGCGAAGACTTGGCCGACCGCGTGCTCAAGAAGTCGCGCCCGCGCTCCTGGGTGCTCAGCGTGGACGTCCGTGTCAACGGGTTCCGCTACGCGCAGAACGTCGACGGCAAGCTCGTCCCCGGGCAGATCGCGCTGAAGTTCGACACCGCCGCGATCGTCTTCCCCGTGCTCATCTCCAGTTCCCTCAGCCGCTCCGACCTGGCCGACGCCCAGAGCCTCGAGAGCGAGCTGCAGTTCGACGGCCGCACTGTTCCATCGTCGCCGCAGTTCCAGGACGGCTACGCCGCCGGCACTCGATTGGCCCGGTGGGAGATGCGCAACATGGAAGGCAGCAATTGGCTGCTCAAGCTCAAGCTGCCCATGACCAGTTCGGAGACCGAGATCGACGAGGCACTCGGCTCCCGCATCCCCTGGCCAAAGGACTACCCGCCCCTGGCCAAGAGCACCTTCCAGCCGCAGCTGTTCGTCGACTACCTCGCCAAGCCCGAAGAGAAGGCCGACAACGACAAGGTCATCCAGAAGTGGATCAGCGACCGCATGAAGGGGCGCGACCTCAAGTCCACGCCCCCCATGCTGCTGGCCAAGGAGCTGTTCGGCGAAGTCGTCCAGTTCGTCCAGCCCAGCGGGCACGGGCGGGCCAACAACCGCGCCGGCGCCTTCGAGGGCCTCGACCTCGTGACCGCAGCCGAGGTCGCACGCTCCCCCCGCCAGAGCGAGTTCGCCATCCACGGCTTCCTCGCCGCCGTCTACCGCAGCGCCGGCATCCCCGCCCGCACCGTGTACGCGTGGGACGTTTCGGAGACCAAGGACAAGGACAAGAACTTCCTCGAGCGCGCCGGCGGCAGCGCCACGCTCCGTTCCTGGGTCGAGTTCTGTCTCGTCAACCCGCGCGACAACTCCGAAATCTGGATCCCCGTCGACGCCGTCCGCCAGCGCAAGAGCGGCTCGCGCCCGCCGGCGCTCAACCGCGCCTGGAGGTACTTCGGCAGCAACCCCGACGGCGCCTACCTCATGCCCTTCGCCTTCCAGCCGCACCCGCCGACCACCGTCGTTGCCCACGCCTTCCCCGCGTTCTACGGATGGCTCACCACCCCCTCCACCCAGTACGCCGATCAGTCGCTGAAATTCTCCGCCGTCACCGCGGCCCGTTCCAGCGAGACCCAGAACAACCCCAAGCGTAACAACAACCCCAAGAACCGCTGACCGCCGCGCGTCAGTTCACCGGCCCGAACCAGTCCGGCCGGGGCAGGAACGTGTAGTCCACGGTCGTGTTCACCACACCCGGCGGCACGTTGAACAGCCCGCCCACGTGCAGGTCGAAGAACAGCAGGTTCGCCGCCGCCTGCTTCCGGCCATACCAGCGATGTCCCCGGTCGCCGCCCTCCTGGTGGTTGTAGATCGGGTGCGGCCCCAGGACCCACGTCTTGGTCGGAGTGACCACCAGCGGCGTCTTGCCGCCCGAGAGCGGAATCAGGGTCGCATACTGCTCGCCCTGCAGCCCGTGATCGTTCAGCGTGTAGGACGAACCCACCAGATCGTACATCGACGCCACCGGCCCCAGCCCCGGCACGTTTCCTCCCAGGTCGCACGGCGAGCGGTACACCTCCAGCTCGCACGTGCCCGGCTCGCTGTCGGGCGGAACCTCGCCAAGTTCCAGGTATCTGTTCAGCGGCCGGCGTTCCGCCCCGTACTCATCGATCCCGTACGCAGGCAGCGTGCCCTTCTTCCCGCCGTACAGCGCGCCGATGTTCGCCGTCTGCCCACCGCCCACCGGGATCCGAACCTGCGGCAGCGTCTGCGGGTAGTCGTTCTCGTACAGCGCCAGCGCCCGCCCCAGTTGCGACAGCCGCGCCGCGCACGCCGCCGTCCGAGCCGCCAGCCGCGCCGAGCCCAGCGCCGGCAGCAGAATGCCCACCAGCAGCGCGATCACCGCGATCACCACCAGCAGTTCGATGAGCGTGAACCCGCGCCGCGCCGGCGGCGCGACGCGGCGTTCGACGTCCCGCAGCAGCCCCTCGCACGCCCTGTCCAGCATCGCGAACACCTCGTCGAAGTGCTCCGGCCCGCCCGTGTACGGGTCCGGCACCTCTCCGCGCCCGCCTTCGGCCCAGAACTCCATCATCATCCGCACGCGCTCCCGGGGCGCCCCGCGCGAAACCAGCGTCGCCTCGTTCTGCCGGTCCATCGCGATGATCAGATCGAACGAACCGAAGTCCCGCTCCGGGTCGAGCTGGCGCGCCACGTGGTCGATCGGCACCCCGTTCTTCCGCGCTACCGCGATCGTCCGCTCGTCCGCCGGCCCGCCCACGTGCCAATGCCCCGTGCCGCACGAGGCGATCTCCACCCGTCCGTCGAGCCCGCGCTGCCGCGCCTTGTGGCGGAAGATCGCCTCGGCCAGCGGCGACCGGCAGATGTTCCCCAGGCACACGAACAGCACGCGCACGCTTGGTTCCCTCGGTTCACGCATCGTTCACCGCCATCACCGCCGCTTCCAGGTTGACCTCCGAGATCGGCTCGCGCGTGCCGGTGATCGCCCGCTCCCACAGCAGGCCCACCTGCCCCGCGAAGGCCGACCGGGCCAACCGGACGCCCCACACCTCCCGCAGCGCAGCGCCCGTCTCCGGCCGCCGCCGGGCGTCCAGCGCCAGCGGCAGCAGCGGCCGCGCCACGTCCACGAAGATCAACGAGCCGCACAGCAACTCAGGCCGCACGCCCAGCACCTCGCGCGACACGCCGCAATCCAGAGAGATCACGGGCACCCCCGCGGCGCACGCCGTCGCCGCCAGCAGCACCCCGCCCATCGGCCGGTCGGACACCAGCCGGCTCGTCGCCTCGTCCAGCCCCCACAGCACCAGGTCCGCCGCCGGCAGCGCCCCGGTCTGCGGCCCGTGAAACCGGACCATGTCAAACGTCCGCCCCAGGGCCCGCACGTATCGCGCCGCCCGGCGGTGCGACGAGCCCGCCGCGGGCATCAGGCCCACCGCGCGCGCCCCGCCGAACCGCAGCGTCCCCATGAACACCGAGAACGCCTTGGTGTCCAGCGTTCGTGCCGGGTCGCCCGCCAGCAGCACCACCAGTTCATCGTCCCCGATGCCCAGCGACGCTCTGGCCTCCGCCCGCCGCCGATTCCAACCATCCACCCCCAGCCGCGGCACGTCGACCACCGCCGCATCCACGCGCACCGCCCGCCAGCGCTCCGCCAGCGCCCCGCTCCAGCACGCCACCTCGGCCCCGCGCATCGCCGCATCCACCCGCAACTCGTCCGGCCCCAGCCCGCGCCCCGCCGCCGGGCCGTGCGGCAGCACCGCCGCCCGGGCCACGTCCGGGCCGAACGCGGCCCGCGCCAGGCTCAGCCCCTCGACCGACCAGCAGTGCACCACGTCCGGCGCCACACCCGCGCGCACCCGGTCGGCCATCAGCCGACGCAAGGCGCTCACGCCGAGCTCGGCCAGCCATCGGCGAACCGTCAGCCGCCCGTCCAGCCGCACGCCCACGCCGGCCGCCAGCCGTTCGTCGGCGCTCGAGCCCACCAGCCACACCTCCTGCCACGCCGCGCCGTCCCGCTGCAGCGCGGCACACGCCAGGCAACCTTCCTCGCCCGCGTGCGCCGGGTCCAGAAGGTGCAGCACCCGCCGCCGCCCCGGCATCGGCGCGGTCCGCAGCGAGGCAGCGATGGCGACGGCGCTCAGGTTCACGCGTGGGTCACCGCCGGCCTACTTGCTCAGCCGCGACGAGTCGCGGATCTCGTTCGACGCGTCGTAGAACATGCGGCCCAGGGCCCGCCCGGTCCATCGCGCCAGGTCCTGGTACGCCGTGCTCAGCCCCGCGCTGGTCGTCGGCGGCGAGCCCGTCTGCACCGGCACCCGGATCACCAGGTTGTAGTACTCGTCCCCCGCGTCCGCCGCCGGGAACACGCGCGTGTCGGAGTCCACGTCGATCACCTTGACGCGAAGCGACGCCAGCGGCGCGTACGTCTGCCCGTCCTCCGACAGCAGAAACCGCTCCACCACCGCGTACACCACCGTCCGCGCCTGCACCGCCTGCCCCACCTCCACGATCCCCAGCGGGCGGCCCGACCGCTCCGCGGCGATCACCGTCTGCACCCGGCGCGACTGCACCATGTCCTTCACCGCGCCGTTGGCCAGCATGTCCTCCTCGGCCACGCGCCCGATGATCTCCCGCGTCGCTCGCGTCGGGATCTGATTGGCCCGGTCGTCCACGAAGATCACCGCCGTCTTCTCCGGGTCCAGCCGGAACACCGCCGGCGTGGCCTCCGGCCCCACCAGGAAGTACCCCGCCGGGCCCAGGATGTTGCACCCCGCCGGCAACGCCACCGCCGCCGCCACGCACCCCGCCGCCGCCAGCCTGCACGCGATCCGTCTGTTCATGGTCAATACTCGATGATGTTCTTCTCGTCGTGCCGGTAGAACAGCCACGACGCCCGGTCGATGAACCGACGCGACAACTCCGTGTTCACCGCCGCCCGTGGCAGGTCCGCAGGGCCGTACCCGCCGCGATCCGGGAACTTCACCTGCAGCGCCTTGTGATACGCCTGCTCGTCCGGCACCACCGACTCCGCCTCGTACACGCTCACCGAACCCGCCGCCACGCCTTGCCACAGGTACTGGTTCCCGGGGTCGTTCAGCCGGTACTCCGTCAGTTCCACCACCACCAGCCGTTCCACCCCCAGCGCCCGGGCCAGTTCGCTCGGCGGCATCGTGCTCCACCTCGGGTAGTTGAACGTGTACCGCAGCACGTCCTCGCCCGGCACGAACGCCGACCCGCCCGCGAACTTCGCCAGCCGGTCGGCGATGTCCCGCGTCAGGCGCGCGACGACCGCGGCGTGGTCCGCCTGGATCACCCGGTCGGCCATCACCACCACCGCGAACGACTTGCCCGTCAGGCCCGAATACTCCGCCTCGACCGTCGTCGAGCCTTGCCGGCGCGACGATTCGGCCATCGCACCCGCCAGCTCCCCGATCGCGCACCCGGGCGCCGCCACACCGAAACACGCCGCGCCCAGCAACACCGCCGCACCAGCCCACCGTTCCTGCCAACGTTCGTTCACGGTCCGGCTCCTGCCCGCCCGCGCGGTCACCCGCCCGAAGGCCACGTCCCCATCACCCACCCCCACGACGCCAGCCACGCGCCGGCTGCGATCCACAACACCCGTGGCGACAGGAGTTTACCGCAGATCGGCCCGGTCCGGTGCCCCAGCACCGCGATCCCGCCGGCGACCCAGAATGCCCCGGCCAGGGCCAGCGCCCCGGCAAGCCCCATCGGCTGCGCCCGCAGCGATGCCGCCAGATCGCCCCGGCACGCATGGGCGAACGCCGTCGTCATACCGCACGTGGGGCACGGCCGCCCTGTCGCCGCGAGCCAGCCGCACGTCGGCATGCCCAGTTGCCGGTGCGTGCCGTAACCCGCGGGGTCCGGCGTCAGCCGATTCCCCGCCACCAGGCACGCCAGGGAGGCCAGGCACGCCAAAGCGCCCAGCAGCCGCTGGGGCCAGGCAGCGCGCTCCGGCGTCCGCCCCGCGCCCGCCGCCGGTGCACCGCTCGCCACGTCGCTCATGCGGTCCTCGCGCGCCCGCTCAATCGAAGCGGAAGACGCCCTTGCGGTATCCGTAGACGTACGCCACCACGGTCGTCAGCAGGAAGAACAGGATCCGCCCCAGCCACACCGCCCCATCGGCCACCGCGTGGTCGATGTTCGGGAACGTCACCGCCCACGGGTACAGGAAGATGATCTCGATGTCGAACACCAGAAAGACCATCGCGATCAGGTAGAACCGCACGTTGAACCGCTTCCGCGCGGTCCCCACCGGGTTCATCCCCGATTCGTACGTCATCCCCTTGACGTGCCCCGTCCGCCGCGGCCCGATCAGGTTCGACGCCGCCAGGTTCGCGATCGCAAAGACGATCGCCATGGTGATCAGCAGCAGAATCGGCAGATACGAGCCGACATCCGTGTCGGCCAGCAGCGTCGGCATGGGCAAGCTCCCGGTCAGTCCGTCCATCGGGCGGCATGATAGCGGTGGGGGGCCTTCGCGGTCGAAGCGCCCGGGCGTGTCGAAGCCGGCCGGCACGCGTGCCGGTACTCGCCCGCCTGCCGCTTTGGCAGGCGCGGACCGCGCCAGTTCGACGACTGACAGCGGGAGCGTCGGGCGGCGGTCACCCCCCCCCCCCCCCCCGGGCCGCCCCCGCCCCGGTGCGCCCCCCGGGGGCCCCGGCAGGCCCCTCGGGCCCCCGCGG
>JAHCJH010000069.1 GCA_026126345.1 Phycisphaeraceae bacterium
GTATGGTCCGGCACCGGCAAGCGGTTGGCCACGTTCACCAACAGCACACTTTGCACGCATTTCGGGCTCTCGGGCCCGAGCGTGCTGGACATCAGCCGGTACTACCTTGCGGCCAAGCAGGCTGACTCGGGCACCACCCTCACCATCAACTGGGCGCCGGGGCAGAGCGTCGAATCGGTCGATGCGCTCCTGGCCGAGCGCCGGGCGCAGCGGACGCTGCGCGCGCTGGGCGGCAACCCGCTTCGGTTGCCCGAGCGTCTGGCCGAAGCGCTCTGCCGCCAGGCGGGCGTCGACCCGGCCGACACGGGCGAGCACCTGAGCCGTGAAAAGCGGCGCGCGCTGGCGACGGCGGTGGCCCGGTGCGTGCTCCCGGTCGCGGGCGATCGCGGGTACACGTACGCGGAGGTGACGGCCGGGGGCGTGCCGCTCTCGGAGGTGCGGCTGGACACCATGGCCAGCAGGCCGTGCCCGGGGCTGCACCTGGCCGGTGAGATCCTGGACGTGGACGGACGCATCGGCGGGTTCAACTTCCAGTGGGCGTGGGCCAGCGGATGGCTCGCCGGGCGCGCCGCGGCGGACGCGCTGGCGGCGCCGGCGGCTACAGTCGGCGCGTGACGCTGGTGTGCGTGCCGATCCTGGTGGAGACGATTGACGGGGCGCTGCTGGATGCGCGTGCGGCGCGCGACGCGGGGGCCGATCTGGTCGAGTTCCGGCTCGATTCGTACTACACGGGGACCGATGACGCCGCGCAGGTGCCCGAGATCGTGCGGCTGGTCAGCCGGTCCGCCGTGCCCTGCATCGCGACGTGCCGGCCGGTGCTCGAGGGCGGCCACTACGACGGCCCCGACGATGCGCGGATCGCCCTGTTTGAGCGCCTGGGCAACGCCCACGGCCCGGGGCAGACGCCGCCGCGGTACATCGACGTTGAGTTGTCCACGTTCCAGCGGTCGGCGAACCTGCGGCAGAAGGTGATGCTGGCGGTGGATCACGGCGGCGGTGGTCGGGCCGACGGCTCGTCGCTGATTCTCTCGACGCACGACTTCCACACGCGCCCGCCCGACCTGATCCGGCGCATCGAGGCGATGAACTCGTCGGAACCGGCGCGGGTGATGAAAGTCGCGTACCGGGCGCGATCGTTGCGCGACAACCTGGAGCTGCTCGAACTGCTGGCCGAGAGCCGCGCCGGCGAGGGGGGCGTGGTCAAGCCGATGATCGCGCTGGCGATGGGGCCGTTCGGGCTGATGTCGCGGGTGCTGGCGCCGAAGTTCGGCGCGTTCCTCACGTTCGCCAGCCTGCGCCGAGACAGCGCCACGGCGCCGGGGCAGCCGGTCATCGGCGAGCTGCTGGACCTGTACCGGCTGCGGTCGATCGGCTCGGCGACGCGCGTGTACGGCGTGATCGGCTGGCCGGTGGAGCGGTCGCTCTCGCCGCTGGTGCACAACGCGGCGTTCGAGGCGGTGGGGCACGACGGGGTGTATCTGCCGCTGCCGGTGGCCCCGGAGTGGGAGCAGTTCAAGGCGACGGTGGGGGAGCTGGCCGACCATGCGCACCTGGACCTGTGGGGCGCCTCGGTCACGCTGCCGCACAAGCAGCACCTGGTGCGGATGGCGCTGGAGCGGCGGGCCGAGGGCGACGACCGCTGGACGCTGGACGCCGTGAGCGAGATCAGCGGCGCGGGCAACACGCTCTCGGTGCAGCGCGACGGCAAGGGGCGGGCCGTGCGCCTGGCGGTGAGCAACACAGACGGCCCGGCCGCCGAGGCGCTGCTGACCGAGGCGCTGGGCCCGCTGTCGGGCCGGCGCATCGTGGTGCTCGGGGCCGGCGGAACGGCCCGCGCCGTCGCGACGCAGTTGGCCCTGGCCGGGGCGAAGGTCACCGTTGCCAACCGCACGGCCGAGCGGGCATCGGCACTGGCCTCGGAGATCTCGGCGCGCGTTCCCGTGCCGATCGAGGCCGCCGGACTGGCCGATGCGCCCCTGGACGGGGCGCAGGCCGTGGTGCAGGCGACGGCGGCGGGCATGGAAGGGGGCCCGGCGGCGGGAAAAAGCCCGCTGAGTGAGGCCCAGGTGCGGAACCTCCCGGCCGGTTGCGTCGTAGCGGAGTGCGTCTACCGCCCGCCGGTCACGCCGCTGATGAACTTGGCGGCGGCACGGGGCCTGCGGGTGATCGACGGAGCAGCGCTGTTCGTGCGGCAGGCCGCCGAGCAGAGCACCGCATGGACGCACCAGCCCGCGCCAACCCGATTGTTCGAACGGATCGTGCGGGAGTCGCTGGCGCCGGAGCGGCCCGGGGCCTGATGGCCAGGCCCGTGGCGTTCCCGGACCATTACTGCTGGTTCCTGCTGGCCGGCGCGCTGGACGTCGTCATCACGTGGGTCGTGCTGCACTTCGGCGGCGATGAGGTGAACCCCATCGCCTACGGGGCGCTGCAGATCGGGGGCGTGTGGGGGCTGGTGTTGCTGAAGTTCACCACGGCGGCGATCGTCATCGCCGTGTGCGAAGTCCTGGCGGTCCGTCACCCGCTGCGGGCCCGCTGGCTGGCGACGGTGGCCGTGGGCATCGCTTTCATGCCGCCGACGCTCGGTGCAGCGCAGATCGCCGGGCACGCGCTGGCCTGAATAAGGCCCAGCCCGCACGAAAAACGCCGCCCGTGAGGGCGGCGTCGGGGCTGACGGGGCAACGCGCGCGTTACTTGGCGAACTTGATGTTTGAGGCCTTGGGCGTGCTGCGTTCCTGCATGCCGAAGGGGTCGCCGTCCTTGCCGATGCGGCCCGCCGCGGAGTACATGAACACGCAGGCGGTCGCCAGCGCCACCACGGCGAGGAACAGCAGGCCGGTGTAGACGTTCATGGTCGCGCCGCGGCGCATCTGTCCGCCGGGCATCTGCATTCCGAACTGGCTCATGGTGCGTCCTGGGAAAGGGTCAGAACCGGGAAGGGCGTGTCGGGTTCGGTCCGGTCAGTTGATGCGGCTGAGGATCACGTCGCCGGCCTGGGGCACGGCGTCGCGCCCGAGCGATTCGAACCGGCCGACCGAGCCCTTGGCGTCCACCATCGTCAGAACGATGTAGCCGATGAACTTGCCGTCGCGGACGACGTTCAGTTTCTGGTTGACCTTCAGGCCCGCGCTGGAGCCGTCGGCGATCTCGACCATGCGCCGACCGGCGGCGTCGGTGATCACGTTGCGGACGCGCGACTGAACCAACGGCCCGATCGACTCGACGGGCATGGCCCCGCTCGCCGCGGCACGGTCCGCGCCCGATCGGGCGTTTTCCAGGGCCAGGCGGGCCTCGGTGAGCTGCTCCTGCAGGGCCCGGGTGCTCTGCTCGAGCACCTGGCGCTGGCTCTCCAGGTCGTTCAGGCGGTTCACAAGGTCGCTCTCGCGCTTGGCGGCGTCGGACTGCGACTTGCGCAGGTCGCGCACTTCGCTGGTCAGCGCCTCGATGAGCTTGGCGTTGGTCGAAGCGGTGGCCTGGCCCGCGGCCATCTGGTTCCGCAGCGTCTCGGCGGCCAGTTCGGCCTCCTTCACGGCGGCCTTGAGCTGGGCACGCTCGTTCTGCAGCGAGGCCAGCTCGCCGGCGATGCGGGCCTTGTCGTTCTCGGCCGTCTCGACCCGCGTGCGCAGTTCGGCGATGCCGGTCTCGCTGCGGGTGCGCTGCAGGGCCAGGTCCGCCGCAAGGGCCAGCCGGGCCGACTGCTCGCTGGCGACGCTGTCGCGGATGGCGTCGGCGTTGGAAGCGAACGCGATGGTCAGCGCCGCCAGCAGGATGCTGAGGATCGCGCCGAAAACGATGAGGATCTTGGTAACGACGTGCACAGTGCGCTCCTGGCCTGAGGACACCGCAACCGCCATCCCGGGCGGCCGCGGACCCGAACACGACCCCTTGCTTACCCGGGGGCGCGGCGCGTGTCAACTTCCGCACCGGCCGTGGGTTGCGTGTGGATACCCGAACGGGTTCCGATCGCTCGTCCCGCTCCCGTTGGTTCGCCCGTTCAGCGGGTCAACGACCCTCGGGCGTCCACGATCTTCAGGATGGCGTTGGCCGCGGCGATCCGCACCAGCGCCGCCGGGTCGCTGCTCATCAGTTCGGCCAGGCGCGGCAGGTTGTCGGCCTTGCCGGTTTCGCCATAGACGAAGGCCGCCTGGGCACGCAGGGGGGGCTGTGCCGAGCCGACAAACTCGTCTGCAATGAACGATCCGTTGGGATTGCCCAGGCGCGCCAGCGCCCCGGCGGCGGCCAGACGCACCTCGGCCGGCATCTTGCGCTTCTGCGGGTCGAGCTGCGCGGTGAGGTACATCAGCTGCGTCATCGAGCCCTTGTCCCTCACCTGGCCGAGGATCTGCGCCGCCAGGGCCGCGACTTCCAGGTCCTCCGGGCGCGAGGGGTAGAGTGCCGCGCGGAGCTCGTGCAGCGCGTCGGTGTCGCCGAGCTTCACCAGCGCTTCGGCGATCTGCAGGTGCGCCAGGCGCAGCTCGGACTGGTCGGCCCGCACGTTCCCGCGGACCGCGGCCTCGCGCAGCATGGGCATCGCGCTGGCGTTGCCGAGTTCGCCGAGCACGTAGGCGGCCTGGGCCATGACGCGGGGCTCGGGCGATTGAAGCAGGCGCGCCAGCGGCGAGGGATTGGCATCGCCGCCGCACCTGGCCATCGCGAACACGGCCATGGCGCGCACCATCGGCGAAGGGTCGTTCAACAGCGGGCGGACTTCCTCGATCCACTTGACGAACTTGCCGCGGGCCACGGCGCCGGCGGCGACGGCCCGCACACCCACGTTGCCATCGCGCAGCAGGCCCGGCAGCAACGATTCGAGCCGTCCGGGCGCCTGCAGCAGCGCTTCGCAGGCGTTGGCCCGTTCTTCGGGCGCTGTTGAGCCGGCGGCCGTCACCAGCAGTTGCACCGCCTGCTCCCGCAGTTGCGACAGCGCCACCGAATCGCTGGTGTCGATCTTCACCGACGGCGCCTTCGGCCCCGCGGGTCGCGCCGGCGCCTTCGGGTCGGTCGCCGGCTGGGCGAAGCAGATCGGCAGCCCGGCCGCCAGGGCCAGGCACAGGCAGGAAACGCGGCGTGCGGTGTTCGGCATGATGGGCCTCGGGTACGGGGCGTGGGTTGGGTTGGTTCGGGCTGCGGGAAGCCCTGCTGGCCTCGGGAGATTCTTCGGCAGTTCGGGCCCCGCGGGGTCAGGCGGCTTCGGATGGATCTTCAGGCTTGGAGGATCGCCGCAGGCGTTCCCAGGTCGCACCCGCGATGGCAGCCACAAGCCCGGCCAGCGTCGCCGCCGCAGCGGCCCAGCCCGCCAGGTCGCCCACGCGGGAGAACAGCGTGCCGGCCCCGGCCTCGGGCAAGGGGACGTCCGCCGTCAGCACGCCCTCGACCCATTCGGCGGTGGCGTGACCCTCGGGGCCGGTTGCACGGACCCTGCCGCGGGCATCGATCCAACCGCTGATGCCGGTGTTGACCGCCCGGACCATGGGGGTGGCCAGTTCGACGCACCGCCACCGCGCCGCCAGCAGGTGCACGGCCCGCCCGCCGGGGTAGGGGCCGAACCAGCCGTCGTTGCTGGCGTTGACCATGAGATCGGCGCGGCGTTCGCCCGAGCCGAACACCAGCCGCCGGCACTGACGGCTGAACGCCGCCTCGAAACAGATGGGCGTGACCACCCGCACCGGCAGTCCGGAGCCGGTCACGAGGTTGAACACGTGCGGCGATTGGCCGAACGACAGATCGAACGCCATTCCCGCGGCCCCGAAACTCACGAGCCACTGCTGGGCGCTGGGCCACCGCCAGAGGATCGGGATCATCTCGCCGAAGGGCGTGAGCTCCATCTTGTCGTACCGCTCGGCGTCGACCGCGCCGGCCCGCACCAGGAACACGCTGTTGAAGCGCCGGTCAAACCGGGGTCGCACCCCGCCGGCGGCCGTCGGCTCGAAGCGCAGTTGCTCGGTCGCCAGGGCCCCGACGAGCATCGGCACCCCGGTGCGCTGCTGCACACGGACCAGTTCGTCGGCGCACCACGCGGCGTCGAGCCGGCCGCGCGGCTGGCCGGGGATCTCGATCGACGGATCGATGCGGTACGTGATCCCGCCGTCGCGGAAGGCGGCGACGGCCGAGGCGTTGAGCGAATCGCCCATGAACATCGTTTCGGGCCAGAGGATGACGTCTGGCCGGTCGGCGCGGGCCGCGAGCCGCTCGGTGAGGTCGAGCCAGCGCCGGTAGTCCTGCAGGCGCTGCTCGAACGGTGCGCCCATCTTGTTGCTCTGGGGCATGTTGGTCTGCACAACGCCGACGCGCACCGTCGCGCCCGAATCGCCGCCCCAGCGCGAGAACCAACCGGCCGCCAGCAGCCCGGCGATCGCCAGGCCGCACCAGGCCAGCCGCCAGGGCCGGTGGTCCGCCTCGCAACGCCAGACGTCGACCGCCGCCGCGCCGGGCAGGGCGGTCAGCACCGTGACGAGCGCCAGGCCGCCGGCGTGTGCGGGGTTGAAGGCGCCCCACAGGTCGATGGTCGGCTGCGCGAGCGTGAAGAACGAATAGCCGCCGAAGACCACGTCGGCGCGCAGGAAGTCGGCCCCGGCCAGAACGATCGGCGCCGCGACCCACAGCGGCAGCGCGGGCCATCGGCGCGTGAGCGTCGCGACCAGCGCCGCGCCGCACGCGTACCACAGCGACAGGTACACCGCCAGCGGGGCCACGCCGACGGCCGCGACATCGAACAGGAACCGGTGCAGCCAGAGCCACGGTCCGAATTGGCCGAGCACGCACCCGATGGTCCACCACCGCAGCGGCAGACGGCGTGCCACGCCCCGCCGGTCCCCCGGCACGCCGGCCAGCAGCGGCAGCGGCGCCAGCAATGCCAGCGGCCACCACGACAGCGGCGGGTACGACGCCAGCACCAGAAGCCCGAACACCGCCCCGCACGTGACGCCCAGCGCCAGCGACGCCCAGCGACGCGGCGCACCGGGGCCATTGTCAAGCCGCGGCGGTGTGGATGAGTTTGCGGCGTTCATGCCGGGATTGAAGGCCGATCGGGGCGTGCCCGGTTCAGGCCTTGCCCGTGTAGTCGATCAGACGCGCGATCTCGCTGCGCAACTGCGGGCGGGCGACCACGCGGTCGATCATGCCCGCTTCGAGCAGGTACTCGCTGCGCTGGAAGCCCTCGGGCAGTTCCTGGCGGATGGTCTGCTGGATGACGCGCGGCCCGGCGAAGCCGATCAGGGCCTTGGGCTCGGCGAGGATCACGTCCCCGAGCATGGCGAAACTCGCGGTGACGCCGCCGGTGGTCGGGTCGGTCAGCACGCTGATGAACAGTCCGCCGGCCTCGTCGAACCGGGCCAGGGCGGCGGAAGACTTGGCCATCTGCATGAGCGACAGGCCGGCTTCCTGCATGCGGGCGCCGCCGGAACCGCTCACGATCACCAGCGGCAGGTCGCGCTCGGTGGCCGCTTCGATCGAGCGGGTGACGATCTCGCCCACGACCGAGCCCATGGAGCCCATCATGAACGACAGGTCCAGCACGCAGACCAGCGCGGGCCGGCCTTTGATGAAGCAGGTGCCGGCCTTGCAGGCGTCGGCCTCGCGGCTCTTGGCCTGCTCGGCGACGAGGCGGTCCTGGTACGTCTTGACGTCCTTGAATTTCAGCGGGTCGGTCGGCGACAGGTTCGTGAACAGCGGCTCGAACGACCCCTCGTCGGCGAGCTGGCGGATCCGCTCGGCGGCGCCGACGCGGAAGTGGTGCTGGCATTCGGGGCAGCAGTGGAGGTTGGACTCCATCTGCTTGCGGTAGACCATCTGCGAACACCCGGGGCAGCGCAGCCACAGCCCCTCGGGGATCACGGCCTTGCGGGCCGGCTTGATTTCGGTCCACGTGCGCGCGGCGACTTTCGTCATGAACGCTTCCTCGACCTGGGAGACTCGCGACCGATCATCCGGATCCATCCTTCGAGTCCCGCTCGCCCCGGAGCCCCCCTCGGCGTGCTTCGCGTGCGTTCGGCCTGAGCATCCTGCCGCCGCCGATCGCGTGCGTCAACCACCAATCAGAACATTGCCCAAACAGCGTGTTGCCGCGGCGTGTGGTTGAACCGTCCGCAGCAATCGGCGAGTCTAGCACGATCTCCGCAACGGAACGCCTCTGCGGACAGAATCTCCCGCGATTGGGTTATCGGAATGCCCTGATAGCTGCGGCTCGGGATTCAGAAGGTAGCCCAAACACAGCAGTAGCCGCCACGATCACATCACATCCAGCCTTTTTTACATCCGAAGCGTTTTCGGGCTTGAGTCCACCGTCCATCTCCAAGCGTTGCTGAGGTCGGAGTTGTTGGGAGATCAGCCTGGTCTTGTTCAGCACTTCGGGGATAAACGCCTGACCCGATCGGCCGGGGTTCACCGACATGACCAGAACCAGATCGACGGCCGCCAGGTGCGGCAGGATCGCCTCGACGGGCGTTGGGGGGTTGATGGCCAGGCCGGCGCCGGCCCCCGCCGCGCGGATCCGGGATGCCACCTCCGCGATTCGGGCTGGGGCCACGACCTCGACGTGAAACGTCAGGTGGTCGGCTCCGGCGGCGATGAACGGGTCGATGAACCGCTCGGGGTCGGTCACCATCAGGTGCACATCCAGAAACACGTCCGGCAGTTCGCGACGCACGGCCCGGACCATGTCCGGGCCCATGGTCAGGTTGGGCACGAAGTGCCCGTCCATCACGTCAACGTGCAGCAGGTCCGCCCCCGCCTGCATCACGTGCCGGCAGTCGCGCCCCATGTGAGCGAAGTCCGCCGAGAGGATCGACGGGGCCACCAGCGGCGTGCGCGGCGGGTCGGCAAAGAGCTTCTTCATCGCCGGTCAGTGTACAGGGCTACGACCGGGAGATGAACTCCTCGAGCACGGTGAGCGACTGCACGGTCGCCTCATACACCGCGGCGTTAAGGTCACCCAGGGACACCATGCCGACCACGACGCCCCGCTCGACCACCGGCACGTGCCGGATACGACGTTCGCGCATCAGCGACCGAAGGTCGTCCAGGGCCGTGCCCGGTTCGCACACGAGCGCCGGCGAAGTCATCACGTCGCCGACCACGGTCGCCGCCGGGTCGCGCTGCTGGGCCACCACCCGAGTGAGCACGTCGCGTTCGGTGAACATGCCGGCCACCTGATCGCCCAGGGCGCCGGGGCGAACGACGACCAGCGCGCCGATGCGATGTGCGTTCATCTGGCGTGCGGCTTCGAGCACCGATGCGCCCGGCTCGATGGTGATGACCGACGGGTCGGCCTTGCGACGCAGGACATCTCGTGCGTTCATCATGACCCGCTCCTTGCTGCGGCAATGTGCGGCCGCGTTGGGACCTCGGGTCTCTCCTATGTGTGATTGTGCGCGCTCAACCCATCACGGACCATGCCCCAAACGGGTCATTCGGCGGCGGCGAGCCTCGGGAAAAACCCTGAAATCCTCGGAGCGGCTCGGCGGTCAGGCCAGCAGCGATCCATCGCCCGATTCTGCGACGGCCACGGCGAGCCGGCCGCCGGTGCGGCGGGTGGAGATCATGTAGGTCTGCAAGTTCCGTCCCGGGCAGGCGGTGGGCTTGATTTCCTGATGGGTGTAAACGCGGGACAGCGCCACGCGGTACAGACGCATCTGCGAAGCCACGAAGCGGTCGAGCGCGCCCTGCTGCTGGGCCGTGGGGCGCTGCAGGTCAAAGTTGCCCATCATCATGATGCCCAGGTTGTTCTCGTTGTTGTCCTGAACGTGGGCGCCCTGGTAGCGGACGCTGCGGCCTTCCCACACGCGCCCGGCCGGGTCGATGATGTAGTGGTAGCCGATGTCCGCCCACTTGCGGCCGGCGACGTGCGACTGCCGGATCTGCTCCAGCCGGGCCGCGGCGTCGCCCTGGCTCGTGGACGTGAACACATTCATCCCGTCGTGGTGGATGGTGATTCGGCGCACGCCGCCGAGCGGGTTGATCTCCGAAGGGCGGGCGACACCGGCGCGGGTCCAGGCCGAGCGCGGCATGACGCCCGGGGGCGGCAGCGGCGCCGGCGGTTCGTACGGCGGCGGCAAGGAGCCGGGGCGTGAACCGACCCCCAGCGGGTCGCTGCCGCTGCGCATGGTGTCGGTGCGGGCCGGCGGCGTGTACGTCTGACAGCCGGCGATGAACAGCCCGGCGAAGAGCATTCCACCGACCACCACCTCGCGGCGGGTCGGTTCAAACGGCGTGGCATCACCCCGGCTGTTCATGGAATCCACCTGATCGGCGATCGGGCCGACAGACCTTCAAGAGGCACACCGGACGCCTCATGCTACCCGCGCGGCTTCGGCCGCGGGGTCGGCCGGGGTCGGTCGGGGGGTCGGAATTCATGCGGCGGACCCGAGCAGGTGCCGCTCCAGGAACGCCGTCTGGATGCTCTTGGCCTCGGCCGCCACCCGGCCGAAGCCGTTGTGCTCGTCGGGTGCCCCGGTCGAATCCCACGTGTGCAGCGAGATCAGCTCCGGGTCGGCCCCCGCTTCGCGGTAACGGGCGCGCAAAGCCTCCACGTAGGTCTGCATGCAGGCGATCGGCGCCACCCGGTCGGCCCGGCTGTGCAGGGCCAGCAGGGGGATTGGCCGAAACCCGGCGGTGTGCCGGATCGGGTCGATGCCGGCCAGCAGGGCGGCGTCCGACCCCGACCGGGCGGGATCGACCTGGAACAGCAAGCCCATGTTCCCGGCGGTGGCCTCCACGGCGGCACAGCGGAACCGGTGCGGACGGCTGAGCCGGGCCAGGGTCGCCATGCCGCCGGCGGACATGCCGCCCAAGGCGGCGCGCCCGCGATCGAACAGCCCGTCGAACGCGTTCAGCGCGTCCAGGACCCCGTCGATCTCGTCGATCACACGGGCGATCACCTCGAGCGTTCGTGCGGGGTGGTGCAGCAGGGGGTCCAGCCTCTGGCCATGCCCGGGCAGGTCAATGGCGCACGCCGCGATGCCGCCGGAGGCGGCACGCAACCAGCGCAAGTACCGGCCGTTGTCGATCTCTTTGCTGACGGTGCGCCCGTGCATCCAAATGACGAACGGGCGGGGCGAAGCCCAGTCTGGATGGGCCAGGAGGGCCGGCACGTTCGAAGGTCCCAGGCGGACCAAGCGTGTCTGCCGGGCCAGGGCCGAGGGCAGCGATGTCGGGCCGGGCGCGCCGGGGATCACAGCGCCACCCGGGCGCCCCGGGCGATCGGCCCGGGCAGGCCGGCGGCTTGGAGTTCCGCCGCGTCCATCGCCGTCAGCGGGCTGATCTCGATGGTGCAGTCGGGTTCGCCGGCATCGGTGCGCGGCACGCGGTCGCCGGCGCCGGCGGCCTCCAGCCAGCGGGCGGCCCTCAGCGTCTGCAGGCGGCGGCAGGTCTCGGGCGAGTCGGGGCCCGAAGCGTTCTTGATGGGGGCGAACTCGTCGGTGCGGTCGGTCTCGAGCACGATCGAGCGTTCGGCCAGCGGCAGCGCATCGAAGACGAACGTCTCGAGCTTCACCGCGTTGTTGGACGCGGGCTCCACCCGGCGACCGGTGGCCGGGTCGGTGAACGGGACCTTCTTCTCGGCGCGGTGGTACGGAAGGTTGAAGCGACCGCCCTCGTTGAGCCGGCGGACGAACGCGACGGAGATGACGTGGATGGCGATCGAGCCGGCGTTGAACCGCAGCGAGCCGTCCGGGTTGGTCGCGTTGTTCAGCGCTTCGGGCATGTCGGAGTATTCGATCACGGTCGTTCGGCCGTTCACGCGGCAGAGCACGCCCACCTTCTCGCCCGCGTGCGCCTTGGTGACCATCTTGCTCGACATTTCGCCCGATGAATCCGGCGCGAACGCGTGCAGGCCCAGGAACGCCGGGTCGATCACGCGCACCAGCGGGTTGTCGATCTGCGTGTAGGAGATCTGTTCGACGCCGCGCCGGCGCATGTCGTCGATCGCGCCCGAGGTGAAGAGCGCCCGCAGCGAGCCGCCGTGCCCGTCGGGGTTGAGCGCCAGCGCGTGCTTCTGATCGAGCAGCACGCGCCCGGTCGCCATGTCGAGCGAGGGCATGACGCCCTGTGGGAAGAACATGACGTCGCGCTCGTTCAGTCCGAAGAACCGGTGTTGTCGGAAGAACGCGACGGTCGGCTCGTGGTTGATCGGGCTGGTCATGATGTACCAGGGGATGGCCGGGCCGCCGTGAGCCCAGCGCCGCCGGGCCGCGAGGATCCACTCCGCCAGGCACTGAAACAGCGGCTTGTCCGTCACGGCCCCGCCGGGGTAGCAGCCCTTGGGACCTTCAAAGCCCAGGCGCGAGCCTTGCCCGCCCGCGACGGTGAACGCGGCGACTTTCCCGGCGGCGATCAGGGCCCGCCCCTGATCGGCGTACCTGGCCCGGTCCCAGGGGCGCGTGCCGCGTGCGTGGTCCGCCGAATAGCACAGGGCAGGCTGGATGTCCGAGCCCAGGTCGGCCCGGGGCTTGTTGCGCACGTACTGCTCGATCAGGCGCGGCAGTCCGTCCAGGTCGAGCGAATCGATCTGATGTTGGAGCGAGCGACGCTCGGAGTCGCCGAGTTCGGCCCAGAACGCCAGCACGTGCTCCTGGCCGATCGCCGAGAGTCGGCGGAGCAGGTCGGTCGGTGCGCCGCCGCTGGCGGCAACGGTGGGGGCGTGGTGGGTCATGGTGGTGCGGCCCGATCGGGTCTTGGAAAGCGAACGAACGGGGGATTCTACAGGCCGCGGTTCACACGCCGGCCATCCGCAGCATGGTCGCGGGCCGCTCGCACTCGCCGGTGCGGGCCGAGAGCAGCGCCGCCTGCGCCATCGCCAGTGCCAACGGCAGGTCGAAACCCGCGACGCCCGAGGGGCCGGCCCGCGCCAGCGCCGCCAGGTGCTCGGCCACGGTGCGCGCCCGCTCTGACGTTCCGTCCGGCTTGGGTTGGCGGGGACGCGGGTTCTTCTTCGCCGGCTTGGGCGTGGCACCCGCCGGGCTCCCGGACGGGGTCAGCCACTGCACGCCGCCGCCGCCGCAGGTCAGCCGTCCGCCCGGGCCGATCAGCGTGACCGACACGTCCCAAGCGGCGCCCTGGTTGCTGGCCAGCACGCAGCACGATCGGCCGCCGGTGAACCGCAGGTTGGCCGTCAGGTCGCCGTCGAGGCCGTGCAGCGATTCGCCCGGCGTGGCGTGAACGTTGCGCGTCAGCAGCGGGTTGGCGAACGACGCGTCGATGGTCTCCGGCTCGCCGAAGATCGCCGACGCCAGGTCCATCGCGTCCAGCAGTCGCGCACCCAGCCCGCCCTCGGTCGCGGGCGCCAGGCACTGGATGCTTCCGGTGCGCACCGGCCCGAACGATGGCAGCAGGTCGAGCATCTCGCCGCAAGGGCCCCACGCGCGGGCCGGCGGCCCCACCGCGGCCCAGGCCAGCATCGCCCCCGGCGCGTGCCCGGTCGGGGCGGCGCTCTCATCGATCGGGGGCAGCAATCCCGAAGCGTGCAGATCCGAGAGCGACGCGGGCAACGGGTCGAAACTGGCGACCAGCACCCCGCGCTGGCGGGCGCTCAGCAGCACCTCGCCGTCGAGCGCCTGCCCCGGACGTCCGAAGGTGCCCGACGCCGCGATCAGGAACAGCCCGGGCGATGCGCTGCTGATGGCATTGCGCAGATCGTCGAGCGGCCTGGCCTCGAATCGAGCCGCCAGTTCCTGGGCTCGGCCGACGGCCGGGGTGCCAACGGCCGCGATCGAGCACCCCGCGGCGGACGCGATGGCGGCGACGAGATCGGCCTGCTCGGGGAGCAGCCAGACGGTCAGGGGTGTTGGGCCGGCGGCGGCCGGTTGGGCGGCCATGATCGACCAGTGTACCGACTGACCATCAACCGCTGAAGCCGTAGGGATTCCGTGCCGGGCGAACCGGGGGCCGGGCAGGCGGGTACCTAGAATGCCGATAGTGACAACTGAATACGGCGTGGCAGCGCGATCGCCCGGCGGCTTCGGCCGACCGGGAGGAAAGTCCGAGCACGGCAGGACACGGTGGTGGGTAACGCCCACCCGCCCGCGGGTCGCGGGCGCGGGACAGTGCCACAGAGAACACACCGCCGATGGCCCGGGCAACCGGGATCAGGCAAGGGTGAAAAGGTGCGGTAAGAGCGCACCGCCGGGCCGGCGACGGCCCGGGCATGGCAAACCCCACCGCGTGCAAGGTCCAGCAGTCTCCGCGGGGGCCGAAAGGCCGCCGACGCCCGGTCCGGGCGGCAGGAGGCGGGTAGACCGCTCGAGCCCCGGCGTAAGCCGCGGCCCAGAGAAATGATCGCGCCGCGCGACAGGTCCGAGCCCGAGCCCCCGTCAATGGATCCCGGGCAAGGAAACCGTCGCGCGGACGGAACTCGGCTTACATGCCACGTCCGACCTGACGCGGGCCCCTGGGAAACCGGGGGCCCGCGGCCGTTTTGGTCCGACGTCGCTGCTTGCCCGGCGCCCGCATGGCGACGCAGACGATGAACGAATCACCCAGTTCGTCCGGGCTCTGCACGGGCAACGCGTACGCGTTGCCGGCCGAATCGGCGGCGTCGGGAATCTGGGCGTACACCGCCGTGTCGCCCAGGCCGGCCTCGGCCGCGGCGTCGCGCAGCTCCGGCAGCGACCAGAGCCGCCAGCGATAGACGAAGGCATCGGTGATGTCGCGGAGCACGTCGCGCCCGCGGATGAGGCGGAAGTGGATGGCGTTCTCCACGCGTGCCGTCATCGGGTCGGCGGCGCGCTGCTCCCAGGTGTACAGGATGCGCAGCGAGGCGTCGCGCGGGTGCGGGATGGTTCGCTGCGACGAGCCGCGCACGAACGCCGTCGCGCCCCCGTAGGTGTCGCACACGAACACGCCGCCGGGCGCCAGCCGGTCGCGGCAGCGTTCGAGGTACCGCACCAGCGCGGCGCGCTCGTGGATCTCGCCGATGGAAAAATTGCCGACGAACACGACGTCCGGGCGGGGCGTGCCGGCCAGGGGGCACCGCAGAGCGTCGCCCCGCACCG
>JAHCJH010000007.1 GCA_026126345.1 Phycisphaeraceae bacterium
ATACGACACCGCCCCGCGCCCGACCGACCTGTCCCCCTCGGTGCCGTTGCCTTGCCACGGCTGGGCGTTGAGCGTACTTCCGGGGATGGTCACGAACTCGATGCCGTACTGGTAGGTGATCTGCGCCCCGCTGGCCTGGGCCGTCGGCGTCAGCGGGATCGACGGCGCCCCCGGTGTGATCTGGCTCTGCGCCAGCGCCGGAATCGGGGCCGCGGCAGCACCCAGGGCCACGGACGCCAGGGCGCACCGGGCCACGACGCCACGCCGGCCACTACCCGTTCGTCGCGCACCGCCACCCACCGTCATCGTGCGACTCCTTGCCTCCAGTGTTCAACCTACTCCAGGTCCACCCACTCCGCCAGTACGCTGGTGCTGGATTCCCTTGCCGACGTGTGCACGCGCCCCGGGGGATTTCCCGGTACGGGCGCCCGGAGCCGGGCTACAGCCCCGCGGGGTGCTCGGGCACGTGCCCGCTCAGCACCGCCCACACATCCCGCACCACCCACGACATGTTCCGCTGCGCCAGGTCGGTCGCCGACGCCAGGTGCGGCGCCAGGTGCACGTTGGGCAGCCCCAGCAGCGGGTACGCAGCGTCGATCGGCTCGGGTTCGTGCACGTCCAGGATCGCCTGCGCCCCCGGGTGCGCCCGCATGAACGCCGCCAGTGCCGGCGCATCGACCACGAAGCCGCGGCTGGTGTTCAGGAAGATCACCTCTGGCCGCAGGCGCGCCAGGGCCGGGGCGTCGATGAGGCCCGCGTTGCTCGATCGCCCGTCGACGTGCACGGTCAGCACGTCCGACGCGGCCAGCAGCTCCTCGGGGCTGACGGGCGTGGCCCCGCTGCGCCGGTCGGGCGGGATCTCCAGGAGATCGTGGTAGATCGTCCGCATCCGCATCGCCCGCGCCACCTCGGCCATCGCCGAGCCGATGCGCCCGAAGCCGTAGACCCCGAGCGTCAACTCGCACAGTTGCCGCCGGCCGCGCAGCTCCTGGCGCAGGTCCTTCCAGCGTGCCGGCGGCAGCGGTGATTCGAGGAACAGGCGCGGGCGCACCGCGTCGAGGATCAGCGCCCAGGCGTACTCGACCACGGCGCGGGTGTTGGCGTCCGGCGTGCTCACCACCGTCACGCCCCGCGCTGCGCACGCCCGAAGGTCCACGTTGTCCAACCCCACGCCCGCGCGGCCCACCACCCGCAGGCGCGGGGCCCTGGCCAGCAGCGCATCGTCCACGCGCGTGTAGGTGCGGATCACCAGCGCCTCGGCCCGGGCCAGCAGGTCGGGGAAACCCGGTTCGTCGCTCGAGCAGCGCACCAGGTCGCACCGCTCGGCCAGCCACCGGGCGGCGGCGTCGTCGAGGTGCTCGGTCTGGATCGCCAGCGGTTTGCCCACGGCCCGAGCGTACCGCCCCCGGACGTGGATCGTCGCTGGGTCGTCCGCGGGCCGCGAGCGGGCCGTCACGAACCGGCGGCCTGACCGTCGCCGCCGGACCCGCCCGTGCCCCCGCCGCCCTCGCCATCACCCTCGTCCTGCGCCGGCTCGATCACCGCCGTCATCGACCCCTTGCAGGCCGCCAGCGCCGGGTCGCGACCGAAGCTCAGGATCTGTTCGCACTTGAGTTCCGCGTGTTCCTTGTGCGTCGTCGCGCACACGGCCCGGCCCTCGCGGTCCACACGCTCGGCCAGTTGCAGCGCCCGCTCCCGCGGCATCGCGAACAGCGACTGCATCATGTGGATCACGTAGTCGTACGTGTGCTCATCGTCGTTGATCAGCACCACGTTCCACAGCCACGGCTCGGCCGTGCGCGGCTTGTCGCGCTGCCGCTCCTGCGGTCGCGTCGCCTGCTCGCGTTGGCGTTCGGCCTTGCCCATCGCCCAAGTCTACGACAACTTTTCGCCGATGGTTCCTCTGTTCGGTGGGCGCTTGCATGTTCCGCCCCCCGGCGGGCGCCGCCGGCCTGCCCCGTTTCACACCCGCCGGCCCGCGCGTCCGAGAAGGGCGGGCCCCCGCCCCCGCCGCCGACCCGCATCCGACCCCGCGCCCCTCGCGAACGCGTCCAAGGATCCTTCATGAACAAAGGTGATCTGATCGAAGCCGTCGCCGCCGAACTCAACGCCTCCCGCGCCGATGGAGCCAAGGCCCTCGACGCGGTGCTGGCCGCCATCGCCACCGGCCTGCGCGCCGACGGCAAGGTGGTCATCACCGGCTTCGGCGCGTTTGCGCGGCGAGCCCGCCCCGCCCGCGCCGGCATCAACCCCGCCACCCGGCAGCCCATCACCATCCCCGCCGGCGTCGTGTGCACGTTCAAGCCCAGCGACGGGCTCAAGAGCGCCATCCAATGAGCCGTCCCATCACCGCGGGTGCGATCGCCGTGTGCCTGGGCGCGCTCGGCGCACCGGCGCAACCGGCCCCCGCGCAGCCCGTGCCGCAGGCCGTCGCCGCAGCTCGACTGGGGCAGCAGGCCGGCGCGCTGCGGGCCGATTGGCCGGTGATCCCCGAGGTGGTCATCGTCGCCGACGCGCGCTCGTACGTCGCGGCCATCGCCGGCTGGACCCGCCGCGCCAACTACCCCGTGCTGATCGACGATGGTTCTCCCGGCGCGCGGGAGAACATCGGCCGCTTCGTGCGCGCCTTCGCCCCGCGCCGCGTCGTGCGCTTCAGCGCGCCGGCCGACGTGCCCTGGTCCGATGCGCCCGCGGCACGGCAGACCGCCGTCGAGGCGGCGCTGGCCCGCGTGTGGGGCGCCGCTTCGAGAACTTCGCCGCTAAGCGTGCGCCGAAGCGTGGCTGCCATGCCGTCATCGCCAGCGCCAACGACCCGGCCTGGACCGGGGCCCTGGCCCTGGCCGCCGGGCACGGCCAGCCGCTGGTCTGGGTCAGCGCCCCCGCCGCCGACCCGGGCGCCAACCTGCCCATGGATCAGGCCATGGCCCTCTCCGGGCAGATCACGGCCCTGCTCACCAGCCTCGGCTGGAAGTTCGACGCCCTGGGCGATGAGATCGACGCGCTCACGCTGGCGCTCAACCTGCCCGTGCGCGTCGAGTACGCGCCGCCCCCGCAGCCGCTGGCCCCCAGCCGCCTGGGCCCCTTCGTGCCCAAACCCGGCGAGGCCCTGGCCCTGGCCGACGTCATCGGGCGTGAGACCGGGCGCGCCCGGATGGCGCGCTGGGCCTGGTGCGCTCACACCCCGGGCAACGAGGCCGAGGCCGCGTACCGCGCGATGAGCGCACTGTTCCTCCGCCCGCGCTCGGCGCTGCTCTTCGACGGGTACGAGAGCAACGAGCCCTGGGTCCGCTACGACATGACCGCCGCCGCCAAGCTCCTGACCGCCGCGGGGCTTGCCGTCGACATGTGGGACACGCCCCGGCAGGGACTCGGCGACTGGCAGAAGATGGCCTCGCGACCCGTCAACGCCGGCCTGTTCATGCTCAACTCCCACGGCCAGCACTGGAACTTCAACCTCACGCCCGGACAGGGACGCGTGGGCGACGTGCCGGTCTTCGGCACGCCCGCGGCCGTGAGCGTCGTGCACTCCTGGAGCGCCTGGTCCCCGGCCAATGCCGCGACGGTCGCGGGGCGGTTCCTGCTCCACGGGGCCTTCGCCTACGTCGGCTCGGTGCACGAACCGTTCCTTCAGGCCTTCGTCCCCACGCCGCAGTTGACCGCGCGCCTGGCTTCGGGCCTGCCCCTGGCCGCCGCCGCTCGGGTGGAAGACGGCCCGCCCTGGCGTATCACCGTCATCGGCGATGCGCTGTTCAACCTCGGGCCCGATGCGCCGCGTGCCGAGGCGCCCCTGCCCCTGGCCGGCGCCGCCGACCTGCGTGCCGAAGTCCCCGAGAAGGGCGTTGCACCCGAGATCATCTGGTCGCTGGTGATGCTCGGCGATGATCGCGCTGCGCTGCTGCGCTTCAGCGCCGGGCCCGACGCCGCCAAGGAGTCCGGCGCCGCGGCGGCGGCGATGGCCGCGTTCCGCCTCGGCGACGGCGATGCGCAATGGCAGGCCACGCGCCAGGCCCGCGCCCTGGCCGATTCGTTCCCTTCGATGCGCGATGCGCTCTGGCTGGCGCTCCGCCCGCGGTTCCGCGCGCTGCCGCGCGAGCGTGTCGCCCTGCTGGCCGCCATGATCCGCCCCGAACAGCCCGGACGCGACGCCGGCGAGGTGTACGACATGATCGCCCGCACCGACGGCAAGCCCGCGGCTTTGGCGGTGCTCAAGAAGCTCCGCGAGCAGGCCGCCACCGACACCGCCCGCACGGAACTCGATCAACTCATCCAGGCCAACACGCCCCGGCCTTGACGGCGCTCAGGGCGCGTGGAGCGCGCCGGTGCGCAACCGTCCGCGCCCGTCCACCTCCGCCCACGCCGCGCCGTCGCGCCACGGCCACCAGGCCCGCGCCGGCTCACCCGCCCGTCGCGCCGACACGATCCATGCGCCCGCGTCGGCTCGCACCGATTCCAGCGGGGCGGCGCCACCTGAGGGGCCGGTCGCCGATCCGTCCAACCGCAGCACGCGCCCCGCCGCCAGCACCTCGATCGACACCGCCGGCGGTCCATCCCCATCGGCGTCCGCGCCGTTGTCCCGCCACCGGACGATCGCGCCGCCGATGGCCAGTTCCTGGCCCGGCTCCATCGGCCTCACCCGGACGCCCGCGCTCCGCAGCCGCTCGGCCCAGCGCGCCGCCTCGCTGGCGGGTGATCGCCCGATCGTTGCGCTCAGCCGCGGCGGCACCAGCACATCGGCGATCCCCAGCGGCTCGACCAGGTCCGTCAGCAGCGCCAGTTCCGCCGCGTCGTTGCGGCGCACGATCGCCGTCCGCACCCGCCAGCACCCCAGGGCCCGGGCCGCGCCGTGCACGCGCCGCGCCGCCGGCAGCGTCGCCGATCCCGGACTGGTCAGCCCGTCGATCAGCACCGCCTGGTCTCCGCTGCGCAGGATCAGGCAGGGCCCCTGCCCCACCGCCAGCGCATCGACCCTCACCGCCACCTGGCGATCCAGCCGGCCGGCCTGCGCCAGCACCACCACCAGCCACAGGCACAGCCCCGCGCCGGCCAGGCACGCCCCGTCGGCGATCCGCGGCCCCCAGCGGAACACGGCGAGCGCCACCAGCGTCGCCCCCAACGCCCACGCAACGGGAATCTCCGGCAGCACCCACACCGTCCCCGGCACGCCGTCGAGCCACAGCACGACCGAGGCCACCGAGCTGCCCAGCGCCTCGAGCAGCCACGCGGCGCCGTCGGCCACGCCCGGCACCCAACCCAGCGCGGCGCCGGCCACCAGCGCCGCGTACCCCAGGCCGATCGCCAGCACGATCGGCAGCGCCATCACCACGCTGAACAACCACCCCAGCGTGCTCACCCAGCCGGTGTGCCAGGCGATCAAGGGCGTCGCCACCGCCCAGGCCAGCACGCTCGCCGACAGCGTGGCGCCCACCGGGCCCTGGCGCAGCCAGCGCCACGCGCGGCGCAGCGCCGGCTCGTCGCGCTCGTAGCCGCCCAGCAGCCGCTCGCCGCCGAACCACGCCTCGTGCGTCCGCCGCCCCAGCCACAGCAGCGCCGCCGTGACGCCCCACGACAGCTGGAACCCCAGCGACCACAAGTCCAGCGGCCTCCACACCAGCAGCGCCACACCCACCCAACCCAGCACGCTCAGCCGGTCGTAACGCCGCCCGGCGCACTCGGCCGCCAGCAGCGCCAGCACCATGAGCCCCGAGCGCACCACCGGCGCCTCGGCCGGCACCACCGCAAGGTACACCACCACCATCGCCGCGACGGCCAGCGGCTCCAGCGCGCCGCGATCGCCCGTCAGCCGCACGGCGTACAGCGCCAGCCCCGCCATCACCGACAGGTGAAACCCGCTGATCGCCAGGGCGTGCAGCAGGCCCAGCCGCCGGAACGCCTCGCCCACGTCTCGCCCCGCCGGCTCGTACTGCCCCAGCAACAGCGCCGACAGCATCGCCCGCCCCTGCTCGCGCAGCGACCCGGGCTCATCGTCGGCCGCGCCGGCCAGCAGCGCCGCCCCCGCCGCGCCCCGCAGCAGCGCCCCCTGCCGGGCCCAGATCGACCGGATCTCCGCCCACCATCCCAGGTCCGCGCGGCACGGCACGATGAGCGCCGCGCTGTCCACCAGCGCCCGCGCCCCCACGCCGTCCTGGCGCGCCGCCGGCCGCTGGTCCGGCTCGCCGGGGTTCAGCGGCGCTGCGATCGGGCGAACCACCGCCGTCAGACGCACCAGGTCTCCCGCGCGCACGCCCGGCGCCGGTCCGCGCACCGTGACCTGCGCCACGCCCCACGCCGGAACAGCCGGACCGTCATGCTCCCCCGCCTGGACCACCAGCAGCCCGAACCGCGACACCGCCGCCGGCGTCCACGGCAGGTCCGCCGGGACCCGGCGCGGCGATTCCAGCCGGGGCGTCTCGAGCACCACCCCTTCCAGCACCATCAGGGCTCCGCCGACCGAACTTGCCTCCAGAGCGCCGCCGGGCGACACCAGCGCCCCGAGGCTCCCCGCCGGCCAGCGCGCCGTGCGCGTGTCCATCCACCCCGCGCCCAGCAGCACGACGGCCCCAGCCAGGGCCACGCGGCACAGCCACTGGCGGCCCGCCGCCGCCAGCGCCACCAACGCAAGCGCCCCGGCCCACCACGCCCACGGCGGCACGCCCGGGGCCTCGCGCCCGAGCACCAGCCCGGCGCTCAGGCACGCCAGCGCCCACAGCGACCGGCGGGCCGGCGCCCGCCTGTTCGTGCTCTCGGTGTCATCGCCCCCGGCCCGAGCCATGGGCCCAGCCTGTCAGAATCGTGCCGCGTTGTCAATGCCCGCCGAGCCCGGCGCGCCGTGTCAGTTGCCGGCGCCGAACACCAGGTCGTCGAAGTCCGTCAGCACGTCGGTGCCGGGCGTGTACGCCACGCGCTGCGTCGCGGCGCCGATCTTGCCGCCCCGGTCCAGCGTGTTCAGGAACACGCCGTCGGGCCCCGCCGAGTGAAACACGATCGACCCGCGCGAGGCCGAGGGCGCCGCCGGGTTCGAGTTGGGGATCGCGAACGCGGGGTTGCCCAGCAGCCCCGCCAGCGACTCCGGCCGGTTCGGCGCCGTGTCGCCGATCATGCTCCCGGGCGTGTCGGCGTTGGTGTACACCTGCGACTTGCCCGTCTTGCCGAAGCTCGCGGCCTTCAGGAAGCCCGCGTTGGAGTTCCAGTAGAACTTCGCGGCGGTCGACGAATCCAGGCTCGCGAACGAGGTCGAAGGCCGGTCGTCCTGCACCCAGGCCAGGATCGGGTTGCCCCAGGAATCCACCACCTCCGGGATCGCCGCGTTCTCCGCCGTCGCCGTCTGCTGACCGGCGGTCGTGAAGGCCACGAACGACTCGGCCCGTGGCTGGAAATAGGCCTTGGTCTTGCCGCTCGAAGCGCCCATCTGCGTCACGTCCACCGTCACGGTGTTCGCGGTCGTGGGGCCCACGCTGTCGTACACGCCCGTGCCGGGGCTGGCCGCGGCGGTGGTGATGCCGCCCGCCAGGTCCAGCATGATGTTCTTCATCGCCGAGAACCCGCGGTTGGCGTTCTGCGCCGAGCCCATCTGGGCCGCGCTGAAGTACCCGGGGTTGGTCCCCTTATCCAGCTTGAACGCGCCGACCGACGTCGACAGGTCCTTGACCAGCGACATGGTCGCCGCCTTGCGCGCCGCCGTGCGCGCCCCGCCGATCGCCGGCAGCAGGATCGCCAGCACCAGCGACAGAATCAGAAGCACGACCATGAGTTCGATCAGCGTGAACCCGCGGCGGATGGCGCTCGTTGTACCCTCGGGGCAAACCATGAGGCAGACTCCTTGCCGGGGCGCCAGGGGGCCCGCCGGCTCAACTCCGTCGATCCTGACTGCCTTTCGCGTCCGGCAGCGGGATTGATCCCCCAATGTCCCAGCCCGACCCAAACTCAGGTGATCACCGGGGGCGCTGATTCATCGGACAGTCTACCTCACGAACGCCCGAGAACCCGCCGCCAACACGACCTTCGGCGGGTGATTCGACATTCTCGGTTCCAGAATGGGCATTGAACCCCGCTTGCTCCGACACCATACTGCTGAACACCCCGTGCCAAGCCCGCCCGCCATGCCGCCGATGCCCCCGAGCGCCCCAGCGCCAGGTAAACCCCCACTGATCTGGAACTCGAACTCCCCACAATCGGGTGGCTGGCTTGACGTGGCGCTCGCAGCGCTTCGCGATGGTCGCCTCGTCGCCATGCCGACCGAGACGGTCTACGGCCTCACCGCCATGGCCACTTCGGCCGCCGGGGTGAGTCGCCTGCGGGCGGCCAGGGACGCCCTTGCCCGGTCGCCGGTGGCCGGCCCCTCGGCGTGGCACGCCCCCGGCACCGAAGCGCTGCTCGACTCGGTCAAGCCGGCGTCGGCCTCGGTCCGCCGGATCATCCGTCGTCTGACGCCCGGGCCGGTGACGCTGGCGCTGGAGCTCGAACGCCGGCACCTGGAGCAACTGCTCGTTTCGCTGGGCGTGCCGGCGGGCGTGATCGACGACGGCGCGGCGGTGATCGTCCGAGTGCCGGATCACCCGATCGCCCGAGCGCTTTCCGATGGCACGGCGCCGGCGCCGCTGGTTGCCGAGGCGATCCCCGCCGGCGGCGGCCCGGCGGCCGACAGCGCCGAGGCGGCGCGCGCCCTGGCGGAGGCCGGAGTGGAAGCCGCGGGCGTCGTGGAGTCGGCGACGCCGACACAGGGCCGACCGTCGGCGCTGGTGCGTGTGACGACGAGCGGGGCGTTCACGGTGGTACGCGAAGGTGTGTACGACCGGGCGTTCATCCAGCGGCGGGTGGATCGGGCCGTGCTGTTCGTGTGCACCGGCAACACGTGCCGGAGCCCGATGGCCCAGGGGATCGCTCTCGGCCTGCTGGGCCCGCAGCGCGAGGGAACGGTTCGAACCACCGTGCGATCGGCGGGGCTGGGCGCGATGGGGGGAGAGCCGATCACGCCCGCCGCGGCCGCGGCGCTGCGTGAACTGGGGTACGACGCGGCGCCCGGCGGGTCGCGCGGGCTGTCGCGTGAGAGCGTGGAGCAGGCCGACGCGGTGTTCGTGATGACGCGGTCGCACCTGCGCGGGGTGCTGGACCTGGCGCCCGGGGCGCGGGACCGGGTGTTCCTGCTGGACCCGCGGGGCGAGGACATCCCCGACCCCATCGGCCAGCCCCCGGCCCAATACAGTTCGGTGGCGTCGCGGATGAAGTCCATGATCGAGCGCCGCCTCAAGGAGCTGGACACGTGAAGATCGCCGTCGGAGCCGATCACCGGGGCGCCGCCAGCGCCAGACAGGTCGTCGAGCGCCTGCGGGCCATGGGCCACGAGGTGGACGTGCTCTCGGCGCTCACCGGCGACACCTGCGACTACCCCATCCCCGCCTTCGCCGTGGGGCACGCCGTCGCCGACGGCCGGGCCGATCGGGGCGTGCTGATCTGCGGCACGGGCATCGGCATGTGCATCGCGGCCAACAAGGTCAAGGGCGTTCGGGCGGCGCTGGCCCACGACGAACTGACGGCGGAGATCAGCCGCACGCACAACGACGCCAACATCCTGTGCCTGTCGGCCGACCTGCTGGGCCAGCGGCTGATCGAGAAGATCACCGAGGTGTGGCTTGGCACGCCCTTCCAGGGCGGGCGGCACGCGCGCCGGCTGACGGAGATCCAGGCGATCGAGCAGGGTCGCGACCCCGCGCTGGGGGCCTGAGCCCGCCGCCCGTCAGGGCGCGGGGGCCACGTACACCGCCGTGTGGCGCCCGGCGCTGATGAGCAGCCGCCCGTCGAGCAGGCCGACGCGGCTCGGCACGGCGCCGAGTTGCACGGTGGTCGAGGTCTTGAGCACGCCCGAGGGGCCCAGCGTGTAGACGGTGAACAGCGACTGGCCGTCGGCGTCGCGCACGGCGGTTCCGGCCATGGAGATCGTGACAAAGCCAGCGTCGCTGGGTGCCGGCGGCACCAGGTTGTCGGTCGCGCCGATGGCGTCGGTGCCGCGGAGCTCGCCCCTTGCGTCGAACACCACCACGCCCTGCGGCGAACGGAAGGCGATACCGCCTTCGGCGGTCGCGGCGCCGTAGACGTGGGACGAGGTGTCGAACCGTCCGCGGGTGTCGAGCGAAGCGGCGCCCACCACGCCGCTGGCGACCGAGACCTGCCAGAGGGTGCGGTCTTCGCCGAGCACCAGGAGCCGGTCGCCGACGACCCAGGCGTCGATGGTCGTCGCCGCGGACCCCTGGCCGATCTTCCAGTTGAGCGCCCCTGTCTCGAGGTCGAACGAGGCGACGGCCGACTGCACGCCGGCCACGAGGTCGCCGGCGTCGGTGAGGCGCAGCCACCGCACCGGGCCGCCGGGGCTGTCGATCTGCCGCATTTCGCGCCCGCTGCGTGCATCGACGGCGGCCAGCGCGGGCGTTGATTCGACGACCGCGCCGCCCGGTCCGCGGCGCTCGCGGTCGCCCGCGACGACCAGCACGCTGGCGATGAGGTCGCAGTCGGCGATGCGCGTGAGCGGGAGCAGCCCGGCCCAGAGCACCGCGCCGGTGTCGGCGTCGAGGATCACCGCGCGCCCGGTGCGTTCGACCAGCGCCAGCGTGCGCTCGTCGGCCGTGGCGAGCAACTCGCCCACCGAGCGCACGCCGTCGAGCGGCGTGCGCATGCGGTCGTTGGGGTTGGGCGCCGTCGCCGGCCCGCCGGGCGGGAAGTAGCCGTTGAACGGTTCGCTGCGGAAGACGACGGCCCGTGACGCGGCGTCGACGCGGGTGATCACGCCGCCGGCCGGCGTGGCCCAGAAGAAGTACGCGCTGGTGCGGTCGGTCTTGACCAGCGCCACGGGGTCCTTGGGAGCATCGCTGGTCCAGAGCGGCGCCAGCGGCGCGCCGGGCTCCTGAACGCCCCACAGCGCGACGCGGCCGTCTTCGGCCTGCATCACCACGAACGGCGGGGCGACCGGCGACGTGGGCCGGATCTCCGGCTCCATGAGCGTCCAGCTGGTGACGAGCTGCGCGCCGGCCGCGGCGGGCGCCCCGGCGCTGGGCCAGCGCCGCTGGGCCAGCAGTTCGGCGCCGACCTCGCTGCGGAGGCGCGTGAGGTCGGCGGGGCGGCCGTCGATCGTCAGCGTGGCCGACGGGAACCGCGCGCCGAATCGCTGCAGCACCGTGCCGGCGGCCACCAGCAACCCGCGCTGCTTGAGGTTCGTCACCAGGCGACCGGCCAACTCGCCCACCACGGCGGGCGACGCGTCGGGCATGCCCTCGGCGCGCTGCAGCCCCACTTCCAGCGCCCTGGCCTCGGCCCGGGCGCGACCGCCGTCGCGGTAGGCCGCGGCGATTCGGATCCACATCGCGGGCGTTGACCGGGCCACGGGGTAGCGGTGGGCGATGAGCTCCATGGCGTCGGCGCCGGCGGCCGGCGGGAGCTGGGCCATGGCGGCTTCGGCCTCGGCGTCGAAGGCGCCGTACGCGCCGCGTCCGGCCGTCGCGACGACCTGTTCGAGCCGGCGCGTGGCCTCGTCGGCGGCGCGCACCAGGCCCCGGCCCGAATTCCAACTGGCCGACGCCAGACGCCGGTCGGCGAGCACCTGCTGGAACGAAGCGGCGGCCTGGGCCGACTGGCCGCTGTCGGCCTGGGCACGCCCTGCCAGCAGGAGCTGGGCCGCCGACTCTTCGGGGCGGCGGGCCAGCGGCCCGAGCCGATCGATCAGGTCACGGGCGGAGGCGGCGTCGAGCGCCGGGGCCGCGTGCTCGGCGGGTCCGGGCCCGGCGGGTGCCGACCCCAGCGCGGTCTCGACCATGGACGCGACGGCGTCGAACAGCCGCCGGCGCTGGACCTCGGCGCGGTCAGGATCGGCGGCGCGGCCGATCGCGCCAGCGGCGGCATCGACCGCGAAGAGCAGGCGCGCCGCCTTGCCGGCGCGGTACGACAGTTCGGCCAGGATGACGGCCGGCGTCGGGTCGTCGGGCGACTGGCCGACGCGCTGGGTGAGGATGGCGTCGGCCTTGTCCCACGACAGGTACGAGTGCAGGCGGGCGTCGTCGGCGACGATCAACTGGTCGTCGCAGGCCATCGGGTTGCCCGAGGTATCGAGATCGATCGTGCGGGCGAACTCCGTCGGGCTGGCGCTGTCGATCACCAGCAGGCCGGAGGTGACGGGCGCCAGCAGGCGATCGCCGGCGACGGCCACGCGCCCGCGCAGCCCCGGGGCCGGCACGACCGGGGAGAGCCGCACCGGGCGCTGCGCCCAGGGGCCGTCAGCCTCGAAGGGGACGGTCGCCACGCGGTTCTCGCTCACGCAGGCGAGCAGCGGCCCGACGGTCAGCAGGTACGCCGGCCCGGCCAGGCGGTCGGCGGGGATCAGGCCGTCGAGCCGGCCGGTGGCCCGATCCAGACGCGCCACGCCCGAACGGTCCGGCGCGACGGTGTAGAGCCACGGCCCGCGCAGCACCGGCAGGCTCATCTGCCAGGAGTTGCTCACCGCCGTGGTGTCCGTCGGCTCGGACCCGAACCGGCGCACCCAACGCGGCCTGCCGCTCTGGGCCTCGTAGGCCGCGACCAACCCCAGCCGGTCGGTGCGGTACACCACGCCGTCGTCGAGCGCGCCGCCGTCGGCCACCTGGGGCTGGCGGTAGAACGGCAGCGACCCGGCGCTGCCCACGAGACTCAGCCAGCGCACCGAGCCGGTTTCCACGTCCAGGCCCAGCAGGTACAGGGCCGTCAGCCGGCGATCGGGCTGCCACTTGCGGCAGCCCACCACCGCCGTGCGCCCGTCGATGAGCACCGGCCCGCGCACGTGGGTGCGCACCAACGCGGCGTCGAGCGTCTGCACCGTGCGCGTCCAGCGCACCGCGCCGCTGGCGGCGTCGATGGCGATGAGCAACTCCTGCCCTTCGCCGGCGCCCGGCGGCTCAAGGCCGATGCAGGCGATCACCGTGCCGCCGCGCACCGAGACCGAGGCGATGTCCTCGAGCGACCCCTGGCTGGCGCGGCGCATGCCCCGGTTGGCCGCGGCTTCACGGTCCCACGGATCGGTGTCGATGCCGGCGGCGGCGATGGCGTCGACCTTCCAGCGGGGCTCGAGGGTGAACCGGTTGAACGCGGAGACGAACCGGTCGCCGACGACGTAGAGGCTGTCGCCGGCGACGGCCGGGAAGGCGCGGAGCTCGCGCCCGAACTGCGGGAGGGTCTCGGGGTTGACGTTGGGCGCAAAGCGGGCCGCCTCCACCGGCACCTCCTCGCCGTACGGCGCCGACCAGAGCGGCCGCGCCACGACGCCGGCGGGATCGATCGGACCGGAAGGGGCCAGCGCGCTCCGGGCGGGGTTCAGCACCGCCGGCGGCAGCGGCGCGGGTGACAGGTCGGCGTCGCCGAGGCCGGCGCCCGCGGCCCAGCGCCGCGCCAGGTCGGTCGCGGTGTCGCGGTGGGCGTAGCGGGCAATCTCGCAGGCCAGCTCCGCGGCGCGCCGGGCGTTGTCGCCGGCGCGGTCGGGGTGGCGGTCGAGCTGGTCGAGCGTCATCACGGCGGCGCCGAATGAACCTTCCTGGAAGTGCTGCTGGGCCAGGCGCAGCGCCGCCTCGAAGCCGTCGGCGGTGAACAGGCTGGTTCGCTCGGCGTCGGCGTGACGGCCGGAGCGCACCAGATCGCGAGCCACCGGCCCCTGAGCCTCGCGGTAGCGTGCCAGCAGCGCCCGGTCCGACAGCAGGGCCTCGTGCACGCGCTGGCGCACGGGCACGTAGAGCGCGCCGTCGTCGGGCGAGGCGACCAGAGCGTCGGCGTTTTCGTCGAGCAGCCGCTGCAGCAGCCGTACGGCCTGCTCGATATTGCCGGACTTGAGATGGTCCTGCACCCGCGCCAGCGTCTCGGCGGCGGCCGGTGAATCGTTGACGAACACCGGGTTCTCGGGCTGGCCCGCGGGCTGGGCCGGGGCGCCCGCCGGCGCCGCGCCGAGCAGGCTCACCAACACCACCAACGCCGACGCTGGGCGGAACATCAGCGACTCCGGGCCCCCGCGGGGGCGGGCGGGAGAACTGGCACGGCCCGAGAACGGCACGGTCCTCCTCATCGGAGTGTACGAACCGGGCCCACGCGGGGTTGCCGCGGCGCGCTTCAGCGCCCCGCCGAAAGAGCCGAATCGACCTTTCGACCGGGAGGCTTGATGCGGTCCGTCGGGTTCACAAGTTCGTCGGGGGCCGAATTCGGCGCCGCCGAGGCGCCCGGCGATCCGCGTCTCCGCCGCCGGGCCCTGCGCGTATTCCTGGCCGTCGCGTTCATCGCCACCATCAGCGTGGCGGACCTGTACCTGACCCTGCTCTACGCGCGGTCCATCGGCTTCAGCGAGGGCAACCCGCTGGCACGCTGGGTCATGCAGATGGGCTGCCCCTGGCTGCTGAGCATCTGGAAGATCGCCCTGGTGGCCGTGACGTGCGGCATCTTCATCTACTGCCGGCACAAACGCTCCGGTGAGCTCGGTGCGTGGCTCGGCGCCGCGGTGATGATCTGGCTGGCGCTGCAATGGTCGCAGTACGCCGCCGCGGCCCCGGCGCTGACGCCGGTGCTGCACGAAGTGGCCCAGTGGAACCCGACCTGGGTCCAGATGAACCCCTGACCGGCGACCGGCCGGACGCCGGGGCCGACCGACGGTACGCTCTGGGCGATGAACCGCCCGACGATCGCCGTGACCGGACCGCTGTGCGCCCTGTGCCTGGCCTTGCCGGGCTGCGTGAACGATCCCTCGATCCGCGTGAGCCGGATCGTCATGGGCGAGCGATCGGCCGAGGCGGTCGTGGTGAACTTCCACCTGGCGGCGGACAACCCCAACGACGAGATCTTCCCGGCGCGCCTGGCGCGTTACACCGTCAGCGTCAACGGGCGGCAGGTCTTCAGCGGCGAGCGCTCGCCGGAGATCGCGCTGCGCAACGATGCCGAGCAGGAGTTCCGCCTGCCGGCGACGATCAGCCTGGCCGACGGCCCGCTGTCGGGCCGCCAGCCGTACGCCATCTCCGGTTCGTTGCAGTACACGACGCCCGGCCAGCTCGCCGAGGTGCTGTTCGATACGGGGGTCCGCCGGCCCAGCGTTTCGTTCGCGTCGTCCGGGACGATCGATTTCGACGCCGCCACCGGCCAGGTGGCGGCGGATATCCCGGCGGCGCCGGCACGCGTGCGCCCAGCCAAGGCCGAGCCCGCGCCGGCGCCGGAGCCCGACCCGACGCCTCCGCCCCCGCGCCCCCGCCGCGCGATCCACGCCTATCAGCCGGCCGCGGCGCCTCCGCCCCCACCTCCGCCGCAACCTGCGCCCCCGAAGCCGACCCAGCCCGAGCCGAGGCCGCAGCCGGGCACACCGATGCAGCCGGCAACACCCGCGCCGACTCCGCCGCCCGCGCCACCGCCGAGCGCACAGCCTCCCGCGCCCGCCCCCGCAACTCCCCCCGCCCCTCCCGCGCCCCCGCCACGCGAAGGGTTCGTGCCCGGCAAGCCGATCCAGCCCAAGCCCAAAGACCCGCCCAAGCCTTGACGATTGCTCTGGCCGCGTCACTCAGCCGACGACGATCGGGTCCCGGTCGGCGCGGCTCACCTGCACGCTGACGCCGGGCACCGCGCGCGCGAGCCGGTCGGCCAGCACGGGCAGGTACGGCCGCTCGGTGGCGGTGTGGCCAGCGCAGATGATGCTCAACCCCGCGCCCGCCGCGGCCAGCACATCGTGGTGCTTCATCTCGCCGGTTACGAACAGCTCGCACCCGTCGCGCTGCGCATCGACCCACAAGCCGCCGCCGGAACCCGGGCACACGCCGATGCACGACACGGCCTCGCGCCCCGCCGCGGCCACCTGCACGTAGGGCACGCCCAGAGCGGCCTTGAGCCGAGCGACCAAGGCGGCGATGGGGACCGGGTGGTCGAGCACGAGCCGGCGGCCGGCGCCGGTCGATCGTTCGGGGCGCGGGAGCAACTCGTACACGTCGATCGCCGGCTCTTCGTACGGATGGAACTGACGGAGCGTGGCCAGCGCCAGCGAGAGCGCCGCCCGGGAGCAGACCATTTCCAGCCGCAGTTCGTGGGCCGACTCCAACCGCCCGGCCTGGCCGACCGACGGGCGCGAACCAGCGCCGCCCAGGAACGTGCCGGTGCCCGCGGCCGCGAATGAGCAGACCTCGTACCGGCCGATGATGCCCGCGCCGGCCGACGCGAGCGCCTTGCGGATCGTGTCTGCCTGATCGGGGGGCACGAAGGTGACGATCTTCAGTTCCTCGGTCGCCCGGCGGAGACCGGCCGGGCGCAGGGCGCGCCGGTCGGCGCCGCGCGGCTTGCCCGGTTCGAGCACCGCGTCGGCCAGCCAGTCGCCCAGGGCTCCGGGGGCGTTGTCGAGGGCCGTGTGCGGGCAATAGACGGCCATGCCCGCGCGGGCCGCGCCCAGCAGCACGCGTCCCCGCCACTGCTCACCGGTCAGTCGCCGGATGGGGTCGAAGATCGGCGGGTGGTAGGCGACGACAGCGCCGGCGTTCATCGCCCGGGCTTCGTCGAGCACCGGCTCGGTCAGATCGATCGTCAGCAGCACCGGGCCCTTCAGGGGGTCCGACGGTGCGCCCAGCAACAGGCCGACGTTGTCCCACGATTCGGCCAGCGCGACCGGCGCGATCGATTCCATGGCCTGCACGAGCGATTGGACACTGATGCTCATCGACGCCTCCGGCCGGACGCCCGGCAGTACCATCGCCCCGTGCACGCCGACCGATTGACCATCCACGCTCCGGCCAAGCTCAACCTGGCCCTGTCGGTCGGCCCGCCGGGCCCGCCCCAAGGCTACCACCCCATCGCCTCGTGGTTCTGCTGCATCGACCTGCTCGACGACCTGTCGCTGCGCCGCCTGCCCGCGGGGGCGGCGAGCGTGCACGCCCTCGCCTGGGCGGACGATGCGCCGCGGCCTAGCCCCATTGACTGGCCCGTGGAACGCGACCTGGCCGTCCGCGCGCACCGCGCGCTGGAGGCACACGTCGGCGGCGCCCTGCCGCTGGAACTGCGCCTGGTCAAGCGCATCCCGGTCGGGGGCGGGCTGGGCGGGGGCTCGTCCGACGCCGCCGCGATGCTCCGCGCCGTAGACCGCCTGTTCGACCTTGGCCTGAACGGCGGCACGCTCGGCCGGATCGGCGCGAGCCTCGGTTCGGACGTTCCGTTCTTCCTGGATGTGGAAACGCCGGTGGAAGCGCCGGCTCGTCCGGCGCTGGTCGAGGGCCTCGGCGAGCGGTTGACGCGGGTCGGCCCGCTGCCGCGGGGCTCGTGCGCCGTGCTGGTGCTCCCGCCGTTCGGATGTCCGACGGGACAGGTCTACCGCGCGTTCGATTCGGCGCCGGCCCGCCTGGACGCCGAGCGGGTCCGCCGGCTGATCGGCGCGGCCTCGGCCCGACCGGTGGATTGCTCGGGGGAACTGTTCAACGACCTGGCCGAACCGGCCTGCCGGGTGGAGCCGCGCCTGGCCGAACTGCTGGGCAGGCTGCGCGCCGGCCTGGGCGTGCCGGTGCACGTGACCGGCAGCGGGAGCACCGTGTTCTGCCTCGCGAAGGACCCCGCCGGCGCGGCGGCGCTGGCCCGCCGGGCCGAAGCAATGGCCCCGGGGTGCGCCGTGGCGGAAGTGGCGCTGATCTAGTGTTTTCGACCGACCGATAAGACTCAGCGGGAGCATCCATGCGAACCACGCGACCCATCGTCGGCATCGACCTCGGCGGCACCAACATGCAGATCGGCGTGGTGGACGGCGCGAACAAGGTCGTCGGGCGCGCCAAGCGCAAGACCAAGGCCGCTGAGGGGCAGCGCAAGGTGCTGGATCGGATCGTCGAGGGTGTGCAGGAAGCGTGCAAGAACGCGGGCCTGACGACGCGGTCGATCGCCGCGATCGGGATCGGCGCCCCGGGGGCGATCGACCCGGCGACCGGCACGGTGCGCGAGGCCCCGAACCTGCGCTGGAACGACGTGCCCCTGGGCAAGTTGCTCACGCGTCGCCTGAACAAGCCCGTGCTGGTGGACAACGACGTGAACGTCGCGGTGTTCGGCGAGCACCGCCTGGGCGCCGGGCGCGGCGCCAGCGACCTGCTGGGCGTGTGGATCGGCACGGGCGTGGGCGGGGGGCTGATCTTCCACAACCGCCTCTACCACGGCTTCACCTTCACCGCCGGCGAGATCGGGCACACGGTGCTCTTCCCCGGCGCGCCGCCGGGCTCGCGCAAGGTCGAGGAGAACTGCTCGCGTACCGCCGTGGTGGACCGCATCCTCAAGCTCATCCGCTCCAACCATCCGTCGATGATCCTCGACCTGGCCGACGGCGACCCCGAGGGAATCAAGGCCAAGACCGTCAGCGTGGCCTACCAGAAGGGCGACAAGCTGACGCGCCAGGTCGTCGACAACGCGGCCCAACTGCTGGGCATCTCCATCGCCAACGTGGTCACGCTGCTGGGCATACCCCGGGTGGTTTTGGGCGGCGGCCTGACCGAGGCCATGGGCGAGACGCTGGTGGCGCTGGTGCGTGAGTCGGTGCGGCAGCACGTCTTCCCCGAGGTCTGCCGGCGCGTCGAGGTCGTGGGCACGCGGCTCGACGCCGACGCCGGCGTGCTCGGCGCCGCCCTGCTCGCCCGCGAGCGGCTCGGCGTACGCTCCCGGGCGTGAGCGAAACCACTTCTTCCACCGTCGTCGTCAAGGTCGGCGGCTCGATCCAGGACGATCCGGCGCAGATCGCCTCGGTGATGCGCGACGTGGCGGGCGCGGCCCGCGCCGGCCGGTCGTGCATCGTGGTGCACGGCGGGGGAAAGGCGATCAGCGCGGCGATGAACGCTGCCGGGCTGACGCCGCGCTTCGTCGCCGGCCAGCGGTACACCGACGGGCCGACGCTGGAGATCGCCGAGCGCGTGCTGGCCGAGACGGTCAATCGTGAGCTGTGCGCCGCGCTGGCCGACGCCGGGGCCCGGCCCTATCCGCTGCACTCGCTGGGCACGTGCGTGCTGCTGGCGTCGCGATCGGGCCAGACGGGCAAGCCCGGCCAGCCGGAGGCGGACCTGGGCCTGGTGGGACGGGTGCACACGGTCGCGGGCGAGGTGATCCGGGGCCTGTGCCTGCAGGGGTTCGTGCCGGTCATCGCGCCGGTGGCGGTGGAGCGGCCGCGCGTGGCGGGCTCGCCCGGGAAACTCAACGTCAACGCCGACCTGGCGGCCGGCACGGTTGCCCGGGCGGTACGGCCGGGGGCGTTCGTGCTGGTCTCCGACACGCCGGGGGTCCGGACCGATGCGACGCGGTACGCCCCCGTGCTGGACCACGCGGCGGTCGGAGCGCTGATCGCCTCGGGCGTGATCGACGGCGGCATGCTGCCGAAGATCCAGGCGTGCCTGGAGGCGCTCGACGCCGGCGTGCCCGACGTGTCGATCGTCGATGGGCGCGTGCCCGGCGCTCTGGCCCGGGCCCTTGGCGGCGGCCCGCTCGACGGCACGCGCCTGACGCGCTGACCGGCGCGCCCGAAACCCGCAACGGCAGTGGGCCGGCGCGGTAGCCTCTGGCGATGATCCCCGCCACGCTCTGCGCTCTGGCCCTGACCGCGCACGCCCCGCCGCCGCCGCGGACGGCCGATCCTCCCGGGCGCGCGGTCGATGCCGAGCGGCTCATGGCCACGGTGCGCTGGCTGCCGGCATCGCGGGCCGCCGCGGGCGATGAGCGGTCGCGGGCCAGCCTGCTGGCGCTGCAGACCGATCTGGCGGTCAAGGCGGTGGAACTGGGCTACTGGCCGACGGCGCACCCGGTGCGCTGGAAGCGGCGCACAGAGCCCACCGGGCTGGACTGGCGCAACATCAGTTTCGAGATTCCCGGGCGAACCGCGCCGCAGGAAGTTCTGGTCGTCGGTGCTCACTTCGACGCGGTGCCCGGCTCACCGGGCGCGGACGACAACGGTTCGGGCACGGCGGCGGTGCTGGAGATCGCGCGCGTGCTGCGCGGCCGGCCGATGCATCGCACGGTGCGGTTCGTGCTGTTCAACCTGGAAGAACTCGGCCACATCGGCTCGAACCAGTACGTGGCGCAGGTGCGCGCGGAGCACCTGGAGGGATCGCAGCGGATCGTGGGGATGCTCAGTCTGGAGATGCTCGGGTTCTTCACGGCCGAGCCGGGCTCGCAGCGCAACCCGTTCCGCAACGTCGCGGGCGCGCCGCAGCGCGATACGGGGGACTTCCTGGCCCTGGCGACCATCGCGGCGCACGGCCCGTTCTGCCGCGCGCTGGAAGCGGCTATGCGCACGGACCTGCCCGACTTCCAGGCGGTCTCGATCGACATGTTCCCGATCGCCCCGCCGGACCTGCTGCGGTCGGACCACGCCCCGTTCCTCCTGCTGGGCGTGCCGGCGGTGATGGTCACCGACACGGCCAACTTCCGCAACCCCAACTACCACAAGGCCACGGACACGCCCGACACGCTCGACCCCGCGGGCTTCGCCCGGGCGGTCCGGGCGCTGGCCGACGCGGTGCACGCCCTCGCCGGGCCGCTGGATGCCGGCCCCGCCCCGTCCTGGAAGCCGGCCCCGGCAACGAAAGAGCCCGCGGAGGATGCTCCGCGGGCTCCTGGGTCGTAACGGTCAACCCGGGGGCGCGCCCCGAGCACGGTCAGCGCGGCAGGTCGATGCCGTACCGGGCGACGATCTTGTCCAGCACCGCCTCGAACTTGGCGTCGGTTTCGTACGCCCCGGCTTCGATCTCGGCCCGGACCCGGGCCACCAGATCGGCCCGGAACGGCTCGGCGGCGGAACGGCGCGCCTCGTCCGACAGCTCGACCTGATCGGTGCGGTCCGGTACGGGGCGGTCGGCGGCGGGCGCGGCCTGCCCGGAGTCGCGCCGGTTCTGCAGCGCGGGGGGCAACGTGTGCGAACCGTCGAGCGAGGGAACAATGGGGGACATCGCCGTTCTCCGTGCGTGGGGCCCGACCGCCCGAGCGGGGCGTGCCGACAACCTTGCGGCCGCGGCGTCCTTGCCGCTCCTGCGTCCGTGCCTCACGTGTGTTGACCGACTGACTTTCGAACTCCGCGAACCCCAAGCAGATCGTCTAGAGTCTTCGGAATGCATGAGAGAATCGCGCAAGACTGAGAATCGTCCGAAGTGCTTGTCAATGCGAGGTTTACCGTGAATAACCGCCACTCGGACCTTTCGGAAATTTGGGTAAAGTTCGGCATCATTCTCGCCGGCGCGGTTCTGGTGGCGGGCCTGGCGGGGTGGTCGGGTTCGATGCCGCTCGTCCAGCCAGGGTTTGATCCCGGCGATGCCAAGAAGCTGTTCCCCAAGGACGGCCGCAAGCCTGGAAGCCCAACGGCCCCGGCCGAGCAGGCCGCCGACGCTGGCGCCTGGACGATCGTGCTCGTGGCGTTCCGCGGGCCCGACGCCGACGACCTCGCCCGCCAGGGCTTGGAGAAGGTGCAGCGGTTGACGCCGCTGAAGGACGCGTTCATCGAGAAGCGCTCGCGGTCGACGATCGTCGCGTTCGGTCGATTCGCCGACCCCGAGGCGAAGTCGACGCAGGCGGAGTTGATCCGCGTCCGTGGGCTCGAGGCCGAGGGGGGCAAGCCGTTCGCCAGCGCGTTCCTCTGCCCGCCCGAGCGGGCAACGAGCCTGGGCTCGCGCCCGGAGTACAACCTGCTGCACGCCCGGGAGGAATTCGGCAAGAACGCCAAGTACACGCTGCAGATCGGGGCGTACGGCCCGGCCAACCCTCGGAGCGCCCCCACCCCCGCGGAGCGGGCCGAGGCGAAGAAGGCCGCCGAGCAGGCGGCCGAGCAACTCCGACGTGACGGCGAACTGGCGTTCTACTACCACGGTCCCAACCTGAGCATGGTCACCATCGGGGTCTTCGGCGATGAGGCCCTGGAGCGTTTCGAGCCGCCCGACCTGGCGGCGCTGCGCCAGCGCTTCCCCCACAACCTCTACAACGGCGCGGGCGTCAAGGAACACGTCGGCGGGCGCCCGGCCGGAACGCTGGTGCTCTCCAAGCTGGTGCGGATCCCCAACCCCGACGGCCCCACCACGCCCACCCGCTGAGCCCCGCACCGCGGTTCCCGCCCATCGCGGCGGCTACCGCGGGTCGATGACCGAGCCGGGCGGCACGAAGTCGATCTGCTGGGCCTCGATGCCGACGATGCGCCATCGCTGTTCGGTGTCACGCTGCCAGTGGAGCAGCCACCAAGAGCCCACCGGCGCGCCGGTCAGGTCCGTCCACACCCGGATGCGCACCTGCGTCCGAGCAACGCCCGGCCCGTCGATGACCGCCTGCACCGATCGGATGGCGTGCTCCCTGACCCCGTACCGCTGCAGCGTGCGGCCGGTCACGTGCCGCAGGATCTCCGGCTTGCCCATCGGGCTGGTACGCCCCAGCAGCCGCAGCGTGACCGTATCGGCCAGGCGGCGGTCAACCTCGGGCCCGTCGGCCGCGATCACCCGGTCGATCACCGATTCGGTCAGGCCCTGGAGTTCCTCGCGCTCGGTCCGCACGGCCGAAGCCAGGGCGAACAGCGCGCCGGCCAGGAACAGGCCGAGCGCCGCCGCCCCCAAGCCCTGACGCCCCCTGTTCATGCGGTTGAGGACGATGAACGCCGCGGCCCCGGCGACCAGCAGCACGATCGCCCCCGGCACGGGCTGCTCGAACAGCGTCCGTTCCAGCAACGGCGGCACCGGCAGCAGAGGCACGCCCAGGTCGGTGGGGCCGTCGGCGGGTTGGAGCATGATCGCTGCCAGCACGGGGCATCATTGGCGCTCGCCCCGCGCCGGCCCTGCCCGAGAGGGCCCGCTCGGTTGATCCCCAACGCCGCCCTTGGCCGATGCACCATCATCGCGCGACCGGGCCGCCAGGCCGCGCACCGATGCGCGCCGACGGACCCGGCGGCAGGATCCACCGAAAGGCAGGGCGGAGCCCCGTGAACATCCTCGGCCTGACGGTGCTGGATCGCAACCTCGCGGCCCTGGCGCCCACCAACCTCAACGCGGTCACGAAGATCCAGACCGCCCCCTGCCGGCCCGACGTGACGTGGATCGACACGCCCGACGGGGTGCCCAGCGCGACGATCACCGACTTGGATCCGTTGGGGCTGGCGCAGGTCTCCCGCTCGCTGGCCAGCCAACGCCGTCCGCTCGAGGAGGCACGTCGGCTGTGCGAGCCGGTGAAGATCGCCGACGCCGCGGTGCTGGTGGTGATGGGCTTCGGCCTGGGCTATCACGTGGCGGAACTGGCCCGGCGGGTCCGCAAGACGGGCATCATCATCGTGTTCGAACCGGACGTGTCGCTGCTGCGCTCGGTGTTCGAGCGTCTGGACATGTCGGGCTGGCTCGAGCAGACCAACCTGGTCGTGCTGACCGACCCGTCCGACTCGGCGGCGATGGCCCGCGCGATCCAGGGCAATGAGCACGCGGTAGCGCTGGGCACGCAGATCGTCGAGCACCCGGCCAGCCGAGCCCGGCTGGGCGACGCGTCCCGGCAGTTCCAGGCCGGGTTCACGGACGTGGTGCGCGCGGCGCGCACGACCGTGGTGACCACCATGGTGCAGACGCAGGCGACGCTGCGCAACCTGACGCAGAACATCGATCACTACGCCCTGGGCCCGGGCATCGAGGACCTGCGCAACGCGGCCCGGGGCCGATCGGCCGTGGTGGTCTCGGCCGGGCCGAGCCTGGAGCGGAACGTCGGCCTGCTGTCGCGCCCCGAGGTGCGCGACCGGGTGGTGATCATCGCGGCCCAGACGGTGCTCAAGACCCTGCTGGCCCGGGGCATCCGTCCGCACTTCGTCACGGCCCTGGACTTTCACGAGATCTCCGCGCGGTTCTACGAGGGTCTGACCGCGCGCGACGTCGAGGGCATCACGCTCGTTGTCGAGCCCAAGGTCAACCCCGCCGTCACCAGCGCGTTTCCCGGGTCGATCCGGTGCGCGGCCGACGGGTTCCTTGACCTGGTGCTGGGGGACGAACTGGCCCGGCCGATGGGAGCCATCCGCCCCGGCGCGACGGTGGCCCATCTGGCGTACTACCTGGCGCGGTGGCTCGGCTGCGACCCCGTCGCACTCATCGGTCAAGACCTGGGCTTCACCGACGGGCAGTACTACGCCGCCGGGGCCGCCATCCACGACGTCTGGGCCGGAGAACTCAACGGCTTCAACACGCTGGAGATGCTCGAGTGGCAGCGCATCGCCCGCCACCGCCACACGCTTCGGCGCGCTACCGATGCGCTCGGACGCCCCGTGTACACCGATGAGCAGATGGCGACCTATCTCGTGCAGTTCGAGCGCGACTTCGCCGCCGACGCCCAGGCCGGCCTGACCACCATCGACGCGACCGAAGGGGGTGTTGCCAAGCGGAACGCGACACCGGCCACGCTGGCGGAGTTCCTGGATCGCGCCGCCGCGGGCCCAGCGCTGCCGCCGATGCCGGAGCCCCCGTTCAACCATGGCGCCGACCGGCGAGCCCGCGCCCGGGCGGTCAGCGAGCGGCTGCGCTCGGTGCGTCGCGACGTGCAGTCCGTGGGCACGCTCTCGCGCCAGGCCGAGGCCGTGCTGATCGAGATGCGTGAACACCACGCCGACCAGCAGCGCGTCAACCGGCTGATCGCCCGCGTCGAATCGGTGCGCGACCTCGTCACGCGATTGCGCCCGGCGTTCGAGCTGGTGCAGCGGATGAACCAGACGGGTGCGTTCCGGCGTACCCGCGCCGACCGGGCCATCAACATCGAGGCCGAGGCGGACCCGCTCACCCGCCAGCGGCTGCAGATCGAGCGCGACACCGCGAACGTCCGCAGCCTCGCGGAGGCCGCCGACGCCCTGGGCGAACTGCTCGACGCCGCCCTGGGCGCGCTCGGCGGCGGGGCCAAACGCACGCGCGATCCCATCGCGCCCAACGGCGCGCCCGCCGACGGCCCGGCCGCCGATCTCGCCGCGGCCGTTGTCCTTCGCCGGTGCACGCGGCACGGTGCCGCTGGTCGGTCCAGTGGCGCGGCGCGCTCCGCCCGGTCGCCGGACGGCCCGCGCTGGAGCGCACCATCGCCCGCCTGGCGTCGTCCCGCCGCACCGCCGGCATTACCCTGCTCTGCGAAGACCCCGATGCCGCACGCTCGCTGACCGCCTCCATGCGCCTGCCCGCCTCGGTGCGCTTCGCCAACGCCCGCCCCGGTGATCCGGCCGAGCGACGCGCCGTCGCCGCCGCCCGCGCCTTCGCCCCCGATTGCTGGCGGGCCGGGGTCGGCGGCCTGACGTGCTACGACGGCCTGATCGATCCCGGCACGCTTGCCGAGGCGATGCAGCGGCTCGACATTCCGGCCGCGCTGCTGGCGGGGCCGGACTGGTGCCTGGTGGACCCCGCGATGTGCGATGCACTGATCGAGCGGTACGGCGAGGACCCCGAGGGCCACCGCCTGACGTTCTCCGCCGCGGCCCCGGGCCTGGCCCCGGTGCTGATCGACCGCGCGCTGATGAACGATCTGGCCCGCAATCGGCCCACGGCCGGGTCGTTCGCCTCGATCGGCGGCCTGCTTGGCTACGTGCCGATCGCGCCGGCGCCGGACCTGATCGCCCGGAGCATGTGCGTGCCGGCGCCCGTCGCAGCGCGCGACGCGTTGCGTCGCTGCACCGCCGACACCGATGCGCAGGCCGACCTGCTCACCACCGCGCTCGCCCTCGCCCGGCTCGATCCCGACACCGCCGACGCGGCGCAGATCGCCGCGGCGCTTTCGAACCTCGCACTCGCAGACCCGCTGGCGTTCGCTGGCGGAGGGCCGCAGGCGGTGGAACTGCGCCTGCCCGACGATGCGACCGCAGCGCCGCCCGAGTCCGCCATCGCCGAACGCCTCGGCGCGTTGCTGGCGCTGGCGCCCCATGCCGCGCTGACGATCCGGGGCCCGCTCGGGCCCGCCCTGATCGCCGGCGCTGCGCACGCTCGCCGTCTGGGGTTCGCCGCCGTGCACGTGCGGACCGACCTTGCAAGTCCGGAAGCCGACCCGGCCGGGCTTCTTGACGCCGCGGACGTCATCTCGATCGATCTTCACGGGCAGACCGAGATCGCGTACCGCTCCCACCCCGCGGCCAGGCCGGGCGGATTCGCTTCGGCCCAGCGCCACCTGGCCCGGCTGCTGGAATCGCGCCCGACCGGCGGGCTGCCGCTGCCCTGGATCGTGCCGCGCCTGACGCGGCGCGACGAGGTGTACGAACAGATCGAACCGTTCTACGACACGTGGCTCATGCGCGTCGGTGCCGCGGTGATCGACCCGTTGGGTGCGCCCGTCTCCGGCGCCCGCATCGGGCCCCTGCCGCTGCCGGCCCTGGCGCGCCGCCGTCTGGCACTGTCGGAACTGGTGATCGACGGCGCGGGCCGGTGCCTCATCGACCCGCGCGGCCTGCGGCCCGACGCGGCGGGCCGGCTCGGCGACGCGCCGCCGGCCGAACTCTGGAAGCGAGTGCTCACCGCCCGCGCGACCGGGCTCGCGGGGGCCGCGCCGTGAAGGCCACCGCGATCATCCTGGCCCGCGCCGGCTCCAAGGGCGTGCCCGGCAAGAACACGGCGCCCGTCGGCGGTCGTCCGTGCATCGCCTGGACGATCGACGCGGCGCGGAGCGCCAAGCGCCTCGGCGCGGTGGTCGTGTCAACCGATTGCCCGCGGGCCGCGGAGATCGCGCGGGAAGCGAAGTGCCTGGTGATCGACCGCCCCACGCACCTCGCAGGCGACCGAGCGACCGTGGACGCCGCGGCGCGCCACGCGGTCGAAACGCTGGAACTCTCCGAGGGCACCGAGCCGCTGTCGCGCGGGCCGTTCGTCATTCTGTACGCCAACGTGCCGGTGCGTCCGGCGGGGCTGATCGATCGAGCGCTGGCGCTGCTGGCCCGGTCCAAGGCCGATTCGGTGCAGTCCTACGCCCCGGTGGGCAAGTTCCACCCGTGGTGGACCGCCCGGGTGAACCCGCGCACCGGCGACGTGACCCCCTGGCAGGGGCGGGTGCTCAACCACGGCGTGTTCCGCCGGCAGGATCTGCCCCCGGCGTTCATCCCCGACGGCGGCGTGATCGCCCTGACTCGCGCGGCGCTCATGCTCGAACTGCCGCACGTCCCCAAGGGCCCGCACGCGTTCTTCGGGCGCCGCCGGCGGGGCATCACCAACCCGGAAGGTTCGGTGATCGACATCGATTCGCCGGCGGATCTTCTTATCGCCGAGACGCTCCTGCGGTAATCCATGAAGATCGGCCCTCGACAAGTCGGCCCCGGCTGCCCGGTGTACATCATCGCCGAGATCGGCGTGAACCACGACGGGTTGACGGATCGCGCGCTGCGCCTCGTGGACGTCGCGGCGGAGGCGGGCTGCGACGCCGTCAAGCTCCAGCTGTTCCGGGCCGACCTGTTGATGAGCCGCGCGGCAAGGCTGGCGGCCTACCAGCAGGCCGCGGGCGAGCGCGACCCGATCGGGATGCTCCGTCGATTGGAACTGCCCGTCGAGCGGATGGCGCCGATCGTGGCCCGCGCCCACGAGCTGGGAATCCACGCGATCGTGACGGTCTTTTCGCTGGAGCTGGTCGCGGCGGCGCAGACGCTGGCGTGGGACGCGTACAAGACCGCTTCACCCGACATCGTGCACCGCCCGCTTCTGGAAGCGCTCTCGGCGACCGGCAGGCCGCTGATCGTGAGCACCGGCGCCGCGACCGCGCAGGAGGTGCAGCGGGCGGTCGGGTGGCTCGCGCCCGCGGCCGAATCGGGCCGGCTGGCGCTGCTGCAATGCGTCTCGTGCTACCCGACGCGCCCCGCCGACGCGGCGATCGAGGCGATGGGCGATCTGGCGACGATGTTCGACGGCCCCGTGGGCTACAGCGACCACACGGCGATCGTCGAGACCGGAGCCAAGGCAGTGCTGCTGGGGGCCACCATTCTCGAGAAGCACATCACCCTGGATCGAACGCTCGCCGGCCCCGACCACGCGGCCAGCCTCGAGCCGCCGGCGCTGCGCCGCTACGTGAAAGAAGCCCGGCGCGCCGAGCGGATCGTCGCGGAGAACCCGCAGTACCGGTCGAAGTTGAACCGAGTCGCCGCGCAGGGCACGAAGCTGGTGCTGCCGTGCGAGCAGGACGTGCGCGCCGTCTCGCGCCAATCGATCGTCGCCGTCGGCGACCTGCCCGCCGGGCACACGCTCACCCGCGCGGACGTGACCTTCAAACGGCCGGGCACGGGCGTGCTTCCCTTCCGGCTGACGGAACTCGTGGGAAGGAAGACCACCAGGCCGGTGCCGGCTGATACGCTGCTGAGCCCTGACGACCTTTCCTGAGTTCCTGTGAACCTCATGAGCCGCACGAGTTCTCCCAAGCGCCGCGTGTTGGTGGTCACCGGCTCGCGGGCCGAATTCGGCCTGCTGCGCCCGGTGATGGACGCGGTGAGGCGGAACCGCCGACTGCGGCTGCTCGTCGCTGTCGCCGGAGAGCACCTGCTGCGGCCCGCGCTCACGTGGCGCGAGGTCGCCACGGCCTATCGCATCGATGCCAAGGTTCCCATGCAACGCCGGGGCGATCGAGGCCGCCTGGCCCACGCCGCGGCCACCGGCCGAGGCGTCGAGGGCTTCGCCCGCGCGTACAAGCGTCTCAAGCCTGATTGGGTGGTGGTGCTGGGCGATCGGGTCGAGGCGTTCGCGGCGGCGAGCGCGGCGAGCATCGCCGGCATCGCCGTCTGCCACATCCACGGCGGCGACCGTGCCGAGGGCATCGCCGACGAGGCGATGCGCCACGCGATCACGAAACTGTCGCACCTGCACTGCGCCGCGACCAATCGATCGGCGGCGCGAATCGTCTCGATGGGCGAACGCAAGCAGTTCGTGCACACGACCGGTTCGCCGGCGATCGACGGGCTCCAGCGCATCGGTCCGATGGGTGATCGCGAAGCCCGCACGCTCGGCGACCCTGTCGCCGTGGTGCTGCTGCACCCCTCGGGAGTCGGCCCCGACGCCGACACGCTGGGCGGGTGCCTCGCGACGCTCATCGCCAGGCTCGCTTCCCGGCTGGCCGCCGGGCGCCCCGACCGCGTGCTGTTGCTGGAGCCCAATCACGACCCGGGGCGCGAGCACATCCTCCGCACATACCGCCTGAGCGACACGGCGCACCTGCCACGGCGCGCGCACCTGCCGCGCCCCGTGTTCGTCGCGCTGCTCAAGCGCCTGGCGCGCACGCCCGGCGGGGTCCTCATCGGCAACTCCTCGGCCGGGCTCATCGAGGCCGCCGCCGTCGGGCTTCCGGTCGTCAACTTCCCGCCCCGGCAGGACGGGCGCGAGCGGGACCGCAACGTGGTCGATGCCCGGGGCATCGCGCTGGGCGCCGGCGCGCCGCGGCTCCGCCCGGCGGCCGCCCTGGCCCGTGCCCGCGCACTGAGCGGTCGCATCAGCCCTTCGCGCCTCTTCGGCGACGGGCGCGCCGGCCCGCGGGTCGCCGCCCTGCTTGCCAGGGTCGATCCCCGCGACCCCGCGCTGCTGCGCAAACGCAACGCGTACTGACCGCCGCGCGCGCGTCTGATAACCGCCTCCGCACGCCGAACCGGCCGGGCCGTCCCAAGTGCGGCCCCCGCGCGGCCGATACCCCGTGGATACCGCTTGCCCCGGGGAGATATGCATGGCTGTTGATACCGCAACCCGTGACCAGGTCGTGGCCGCAGCGATCCGCGAGATCTCGCACATCGCCACGCTCCCCGAGGTGACGCTCAAGATCATCCGGCTGGTCGAGGACCCTTCCAGCACGGCGCAGGACCTGCACCAGGTCATCGCCAAGGACCCGGCGCTGTCCACCCGGATCCTCAAGGTGGTCAACTCCGCGTTCTACGGGCTGCCCGGGCAGATCGGCTCCATCAACCGCGCGATCGTGCTGCTGGGCCTCAACGCCGTCAAGAACATCGCCATCGCCGCGAGCCTCGCCAAGCTCTTCAAGGGCGGCCAGCTCACGCCCACGTTCAGCGCCAAGGACCTGTGGTCCCACTCGGCGGCCACCGCCGCGGCAACGAAGATGATCGCCGACAAGCTGCGCATCGGCCTGTCCGACGAGGCGTTCCTTGCCGGCCTCATCCACGACGTCGGCCTGATGGTCATGATGCAGTACGACCGCAACAAGCTCATCGTGGTGCTGGACAAGACCGCGGCGAACCCGGGTTCGAACATGCTCGAGATCGAGCAGCAGATCTTCGGCGCCACGCACCAGGACTTCGGCGCTGCGCTGTGCGAGAAGTGGAAGTTCCCCCGTTCGTTCTGCAACGTCACCGGGTTCCACCACCACCCGTTCGACCTGCCGGCAGATCAGCGCACGCTGACGTGCATGGTCGTGATCGCCGACCGCCTGGCCGCCGAGGCCAATTTCGGCTTCCGGCTCGACGTCACCGACACCTCGATCTCCCCCGAACTGCTGGACGAGATCAAGCTCGACGCCGAGGGCCTGGCCGACATCAAGGCCCGGTTGCCCGAGCAGCTCAAGACCGTCGAGGCCATGCTGGCCTGACGGATCGCACGAACTCTCTCTTTCTCCCTCCGGGCGGCTGGACGAAAGTCCCGCCGCCTTTTTGCCGGGCGGGTCGGCCCGTTCGCCCGGCGGCGCCTGCCGATAGAGTTCGGCCGTGCCCGACTCCCCCAGCCCGCCCCGCCGCTTCTGCGTCATCTGCGGCCCGACCGCCGGCGGCAAGTCCGCCCTGGCGATGGCGCTGGCGCGCCGCCTGGCCGCCCTGGGCCGCCGGCCCGAGATCATCGCCGCCGACGCGTTCCAGATCTACCGCGGCATGGACATCGGCACCGCCAAGCCGTCACCGGCTGATCGCGCCGAATTCCCCCACCACCTCATCGACATCGTGTCGCCCGCCGACCGTTTCACGGTCGACGATTGGCGCCGAGCCGCCGAGGGCGCCATCGCCGACATCCGCCGGCGCGACGGTCTGCCCATCGTCGTCGGCGGCACCCACCTGTACATCAAGGCCCTTCTTGACGGGCTGTTCGACGGCCCACCCCCGGACCCGGCCCTGCGGGCAGCGCTGGCCGCGACACCCCCCGCCGAACTGCGGCGCGAGCTGGAGCGGGCCGACCCCGTTGCGGCGGCACGCATTCACCCCAACGACACGCGCCGCACCGTCCGCGCGCTGGAGGTCTACCGGCAGACGGGCCGGCCGATCAGCGCGCTGCAGTCTCAGTGGGACAGCGCCGGGCCTCGCGCCGATGCGCTGCTGGTCACCATCCACCTGCCGACCGACGAACTGAACCGCCGCATCAACGCCCGCGTGCGCCGGATGCTAGCGGATGGATTGGTCGCCGAGATCCGCGCCCTGCTTGCGGCCGGGGGCCTGGGCCCCCAGGCGGCCGAGGCGCTGGGGTACAAGCAGTTGATCCCGCTGCTGTCGCTGCCCGGGGCCGCGCGCCCGGACATCCCGCCGGCGCTGCTCGACGAGGCGGTGGAACGCATCAAGATCGAGACCCGCCGCTTCGCCAAGAACCAGCGCACCTGGTTGCGCCGGCTCAGCGCCACCCCAGGGGCCGTCCGCATCGAGAGCCCGGACGCCGCGGGCGACGAGGCTGTCGAGCGGATCTTCGGCGGTCTTTGCCCCGATTCGATCCGCACTCGCGCCAACGGGAATCCGACTTGACCCACCCGGATCTGCGTGCTTTCCTCCCTTGGGAGAAACCCCGGGACTGCCGTACATCGTCCGTACCATTGAACCGCCCGGTCAAGGCCCCCGTACCGGCAGGCCGACAGACTGCTTCCGCCTTCCTTTTATGGCCAAGCGCCCCACCACCCCCCGACGTTCAGCCAAGGCCGCATCCGGGCGGGCCGCCAGGCCCGCCGAGCCGAACGGGGCGGCCGCTGCCCCGGACCACCCCGGCGAGGACGCGGGAGCTTCGGCCCGGGGCAAGCAGCTGGTGATCGTGGAGTCGCCGGCCAAGGCCAAGACGATCAACAAGTACCTGGGCTCGGGGTACAAAGTCCTGGCGTCGGTAGGCCACGTGCGGGACCTGCCGAGCAAGAACCCCAAGGGTGTCAAGAGCCCCGTGCCCGGGGTGGACCTGGAGCACGACTTCGCCCCGACCTACGAGGTGCTCGACAAGAAGGGCAAGGTCATCAGCGACCTGAAGCGTGCCGCCCGGGCCGCCAGCGACATCTGGTTCGCCACCGACCCCGACCGCGAGGGCGAAGCCATCGCCTGGCACCTGGCCGAGGAACTGGGCATCGACCCGACACGGGCCAAGCGCGTGATGTTCGCGGCGATCACCAAGACGGAGATCGAGCGGGCCTTCAAGAACCCCCACGCGATCCACATGGACCGCGTGAACGCGCAGCAGGCCCGGCGCATCCTCGACCGGATCGTGGGCTACCAGGTCTCGCCGTTCCTGTGGAAGAAAGTCGCCCGCGGGCTGTCGGCCGGGCGGGTGCAGTCGGTGGCGGTGCGCCTGATCGTTGAACGCGAACGGGAGATCCGCGCCTTCGTACCCGACGAGCAGTGGGAGATCCTCGGCGCGTTCGCCGCCGACCTGGCCAGGGCTCCGGGCGTGGCCGAGTCGTTCGCGCGCAGGCTCGCCGAGCGCAATGACAAGAACGAACCCCCGTCCCAGAAAGACCTGGCGGCCTGGCTGGCCGAGCACGGCGCGTTCCGGGCCGAGCTGGTCGAGATCGGCGGCGAGAAGTTCGAACTCTCCCAGCCCGGCTCCGCGAAGGACTTCGCCGACCTTTCGCGCCGCGCCGCCGAGGTCGCCGCCGCCGCCGGCCTGCTCGACGTGCGCATCACCACCCGCGCCGACGACAAGGCCAAGGGCCCGGCACGCACCGTGCACGTCCTCTCGGGGCGCATCGACCCGCGCACGCCCTACGCCGTGACGGACATCACGACCAAGCGCACCAGCACCCGCCCGGCGCCCCCGTTCATCACCAGCACGCTGCAGCAGGCCGGGGCCAACCGCCTGGGGATGAGCGCCAAGCACACCATGGCGGCTGCCCAGCAGCTCTACCAGGGCGTGGACATCCCGGGCGAGGGCCCGGTGGCGCTGATCACGTACATGCGCACCGACTCGACGCACATCAGCGGCGAGGCGCTGTCGATGGTGCGCGACTACATCGGCTCGTCGTTCGGCGCCGCCTACCTGCCCGACAAGCCCAACTTCTACACCTCCAGCAACAAGGACGCGCAGGAGGCGCACGAGGCCATCCGTCCCACTTCCATGAACTACCCGCCCGACCGGCTCCGCTCGGTGCTGAAGCCGGACCTGTGGAAGGTCTACAAGCTCGTGTGGGACCGGTTCGTCGCCTGCCAGATGACCCACGCGCAGTGGGACGCCACCGCCGTCACCATCACCGGCGGGCGCGACGCGGCCAAGCCGCTGGCGTTCCGCGCCACCGGCCGCACGCTGGCCTTCGACGGTTTCTACCGCGTCGCCGGTGTGCCGCAGAGCGCCGAGGAGCAGACACTGCCGGCCCTGGCCGAGCGCCAGCCGATGGCGCCGGTGTCGATCGAGCCGCGCCAGAAGTTCTCCAGCCCGCCGGCCCGCTACACCGAGGCCTCGCTGATCAAGACCCTCGAGGCCGAAGGCATCGGCCGGCCCAGCACCTACGCCTCGATCATCAGCGTCATCCAGGACCGCCAGTACGTCGAGCAGCTCGACCGCCGCTTCTACGCCACCGACCTGGGCGAGGCGGTGACCGACATGCTCGTCGAGGCCTTCCCCGACCTCATGGACGTCGGCTACACCCGCGAGATGGAGACCGACCTCGACAAGATCGAGGACGACCACCTCGACTGGGTGCAGATGCTCAAGCGCTTCTACGGGCCCTTCACCAAACGCCTCAAGGAAGTCGAGAAGACCTTCACCCACGCCAAGGCCGAGCAGACGCCCGCGCCGTACACCTGCCCCAAGTGCGGCAGCCCCACCGTCTACCGCCTGGGCAAGAACGGCAAGTTCCTCTCCTGCTCCACCTACCCCGCCTGCGACTACGCCAGCCCCGTCGACCGCGAGGGCAAGCCCCGCCCCGTGCAGGACACCAACGTCGCCTGCGTCAAGTGCGGGCGCGCCATGACCAAGCGCACCGGCCGCTTCGGCCCGTTCCTGGGTTGCTCCGGCTACGGCGACAAGGCCAACCCCTGCGACGGCATCCTCCGCATCGACAAGAAGGGCCACGTCCAGGCCCCCAGCCAGCCGCCGCTGATCACCGACCAGCCCTGCCCCAAGTGCGGCAGCCCCATGAACCTCCGCCCCGGCAAGTACGGGCCCTGGCTCGGGTGCAGCAAGTTCCCCAAGTGCCGCGGCCGCGGCAACTTCAAGAGCCTTCCCGAGCCGCAGCAGAAGGCGCTGGCGGCGCAGCTCGACGCCTGGGAGCACGATCACCCCGTGCCGATCGTCCGCACACTCGACGGCAAGCCCCTGACCGACGCCAAGGGCAAGCCGCTGCCCGATGCGCCGCGCCTCGACGGCAAGGAAGCCTCCTCCGCCGCCGACACCGGCAAGAACCTCGAGGCCGTCGCCGACGAGATCGGCGTCTAACGTTCCGACGGGCTGGGGCGCGCCCCGCGCGCCGGCCCCAGGGAAGGTCGCGCCATGACCACCGGCGGCATCATCGCGATCGTCGTCATCTTCCTGACCGTCGACCTCATCGTCGTCGGCGCGGTGCTCACGCTGGCGGCGGCGCCGGTGAAGAAGCTCGCCGCCAGATTCCCGCCCGTGCCGCCGGCGCCCGACGCCGTAACCCGGCGCTTCCAGTCCTTCCGCATCGGCATCATGAACCTGGGCTTCTGCATCCACGCCGCGGCCGACGAAAAGCACATGCACCTGTCACCCGCCCGCCTGGCGCGGATCTTCGGCATGCGGCCGTTGAGCATCCCGTGGACCGCCATCCAGCTGACCGGCAAGCGCTCGATGGGCACGCTGGAGGCACGAGTCGAGGGCACCAGCATGTACGGGCCCGAGTGGCTGATGAGCCTGGCCGGGCGGACCGAGCCGCAGTCCTGACGGGTCAACGCCCGCGTGCCCGCTACTCGTCCAGCACGTCCTTGCGCCGCAAGAGGTGGTGGTACGCCTGGGCGAAGCGGTGCGCCTCGTCGCGCGCCGCCTGGCAGAGCCGCAGGCCGGCGTTGGTCCGCGCCAGCCGCACCGGCTCACTGCGCCGCTGCACGTAGATCAGTTCTTCCTTCTTGGCCAGCGAGATCACCATCGGCGGCGGCACGTCCAGCGTCGTGAACGCCTCCATGGCCGCGTGGAGCTGGCCCAGCCCTCCGTCGATCAGGATCACGTCCGGGTAGAGCGCCTGGCCCGCCCCGGCGTCGCGGTAGCGCCGGCTGACCACCTCGCGGATCGCGGCGTAGTCGTCGTTGCCCGCCCCGCGCACCTTGTACCGCCGGTACTCGTCCTTGAACGGCCGCCCGTCCATGAAGCACACCTTGCTGCCCACCGTCTCGCCCCCGTGCAGGTGCGCGATGTCGATCGCCTCCAGACACCGCACCGGGGCCTCGAGCCCCAGCACCTTCGCCAGGGCGCGGCAGCCCTTCTGCGGATCGACGTACGCGATCTCGGTCTCGGGCTGGAAGCCGTCGCTGGCCCGCGCCCGCTGGTCGAGTTTCTCGATCGCGATGATCTCGTCGCGCAGGGTCGCCGCCTGCTCGAAGCGCAGCTCGGCCGCGGCCTTGTCCATCTGCTGGCGCATCTCGCGCAGCATCACCGACCGGCGCGTGCCCAGAAAACGCACGAACCTCTCGACGTCCTGGCCGTACGCCTCGCGCCCGATGCGCTCGGCGCACGGGGCGGTGCACTGGCCGATGGCGTGCAGCAGGCAGGGGCGAAAGGCCCGGTTCTTCGGGTCGCCCTCGACGATGTCCAGCGAGCACGTCCGGAAGCGGAACACCCGCTGCAGCAGCTGCACCGCCTCGCGCAGGGCGCCGGCGTTGGTGAAGGGCCCGAACACCCGCGCCCCGCGCACCAGCGCCGCCAGCGCTTCATCCCCCGCCCCGGTCGGGTTCCGCGTGACAAACACCCGCGGGTAGTCCTCGCGCTGCGTCACCACCAGGTACGGGAACGTCTTGTCGTCGGTCAGGCGCACGTTGAATCGGGGCTTGAGGTCCTTGATCAGCCGGTTCTCGGTCAGCAGCGCCTCCCACTCCCCCTCGCACTCGATCACGTCGAAGTCCGCCACCAGCTCGAGCATCGGCTGCTTCTTGAACCCCAGGTCCGCCGAGGGCACGAAGTACGACGACACCCGGTCCGGCAGGCGCGCCGCCTTGCCCACGTAGATCACCGCCCCGGCCTCGTCCTTCATCAGGTACACACCGGGCGAGTCCGGCAGCGATCGCGCCCGGGCCAGCAGGCCGGCCAAGCGCTCCCGGTGCAATCGTGCGTCCGCCTCGCTCACGGCCGATTGTTGCGCCCGCCGCGCCGGCCGGCTCAGGCAACCGGGTCGAGCGCCAGCCGGCAGAACACCTCGATCCCCGTCGGCATCGCATCGTCGTTGAAATCGAAGTCCGGCTGGTGCAGCGTGGGGTAACTGTCCCGCTCCGCCGGGCGAAGCCCCAGGCAGAAGAACACCGCCGGCGCGTGCCGCCCGTAGTAGGCGAAGTCCTCGCCGCCCATCGTCGGCTGTTCGATCACTCCGACGCGCTGCGGCCCAAGCGACCGGCGCGCCACCTCGAAGAACCGCTCGGTCAACACCGGGTCGTTCCGCGTGACCGGGTAGCCCTCGTTCAGCTCCACCTCCGCCCGGCAGCCCAGGGCCGCGGCGGTCTGGGTGCAGATCTCGTGCACGCGCCGTCGGGCCATCGCCCGCGTCGAGTCGCTGAGTGTCCGGACCGTCCCGATCATCTCAACCGATTCGGGGATGACGTTGTGCGCCGAGCCCCCGCGCACCACGCAGATCGACACAACCACCGCGTCTGTCGGCGCCGCGTTGCGCGACGCGACGGTCTGCAGCGCCGCGATCACGTGCGCCGCGCCCACCACCGGGTCGGCCGAGTAATGCGGGTACGCCGCGTGCGACTGCGTGCCGCGGATGACCACCCGCAGCTCGTCGGTGCTGGCCAGCAGCGGCCCGGGGCGCGTCGCCACCACGCCGACCGGAAGCTCCGGCCAGCCGTGCAGCCCGAAGACCCTGCCCGCCTCAGGCCCGAGCACGCGCCCGGCCAGCGCGCCGTCCCGGCACAGCCGCTCGGCGCCGCCGCCGCCTTCTTCCGCCGGCTGGAACAGCAGCGTCACGGGGTTCGGCCGCTCCGGCAGTTGCCTGAGCACCCGGGCCACCCCGAGCAGCATCGCGGTGTGTCCGTCGTGCCCGCAGGCGTGCATGCGCCCCGGCGTGGTCGAGGCGTAGGGCAAGCCCGTGCGCTCCTCGACCGGCAGCGCGTCGATATCCGCCCGCAGCGCCACCGCCGGCCGCCCGGCGTTCTTCGGGTCCGTCGGTGGCAGGTGCGCCACCACGCCTGTGCCCCCCGCGAGCCCGCCGACGAACTCGACGCCCAGAGCACCGAGCTCTCGCTGGATCACGCCCGCCGTGCGGTGCTCCTCGTAGCCCAGCTCCGGGTGGGCGTGCAGGTCGCGCCGGATGCGCCGCAGGTCGGGCAGCGCCGCCGCGATCCGTCGGCGCAGTTCTTCCGTGCCGATCGCGGCCGCGCCATGGGTGCCGCCGCCGCTCATGCCCGCATTCTACGGACCGTTCGCCCGCGGCCCTCCGCGGGGCTTGAACCGCCTCACGCCCCGCCGCCGGCCATCACCCGGTCGAAGATCTCCAGCGCCCGGGCCTCGTGGTCCGCCAGCGATCCGAAATCCGGTGCGCTGGTCACGCGCGCCAGCGGGTGCGCGGCCGCGGCCGCCGGGTCCACCGGCATCGACCCCCACACTCCGGCCGCCAGCTCGCGCTCGACGTCGGCGGAGAGAATCGCGTCCATCAGCGCCGCGGCCCCGACCGGGTTCGGCCCGCCGCGCACGATGCCCACCATCCCCGGCACGCGCATGGACCCGAAGGGCCACTCCATCGGTTCACCCAGGCGGTAGTGCCAGGGCTGCAGGTGCGAGTGGGGCGTGAGTTGCCCCACCGGCCAGCCGTTGGCGACGCCAGAGGCCACGTCGTCGTTGTCGGTCAGGCCGACGTGGATCTCACTCCGCGCGCACGCCCGCACCACCGCGCCGTTGCCGTCGTACAGCCGCAGGCCGTTGTCCCGCAGGCGCACCAGCCAGTCGCCGTAGCGTTCCGGCCCGTGGACCGCCAGCAACGCCGCGACGTGCGCCCGCGTGGTCCCGAATTGCGGCCGCGCCATGCCCACCCGGCCCTTGAACCGCTCGGCGGTCAGCCCGTCGAGGTTCGTCATCGTCGCCCCCGGGGCTTCGCGGGTGTTCACCACCACCACCCGCGCCCGCGGCGCCAGCGCGTACCACGACCCGTCGACCGCTCGCATTCCACCAGGCCAGCCTCCGGCCATGCGCGACTCGGCCGGCGCGCTCACCCGCGGCTCCAGCAGCCCCGCCCGCGCCAGCCGCACCGGCCCCAGCGGCTCGCTGGACCAGAACACGTCGGCCCGCGGCCGGTCGCGCTCGGCGATGATCCGCTGCACCAGACCGGTGGTCTTGGTCGCTTCGGTGTCGCCCACCAGCAGCACCCGCCGCCCCGTCGCCGCCTCGAACCGGCCCAGCAGGGGCGCCAGCACCTGCCCATCCATCGAGCAGTACAGCACCACCTCCCGCCCATCCCGGCGCGACCCGCACCCGCCCGACAGCCCCATCGCCACGAGCGCCATCCCCCCGCCGGCGCGAAGCACCTCACGGCGCGACAGGTCGCGGCCGTCGGCACGCTCGCGCGCCCCGGGCGCCATCACTTCTTGCCCGCGTCCTTGGCCGGTGCCGCGGGTCCGGCCGGCCCCGCCGGGGCGCCGCCCGGCGCCTCGCCCGCGCCGCGCGCCTTGATCCGACCGAAGTAGTGCTTGATCACGTCGTGGTACTCACGCGGGATCGCGGCGCTCTCGAGCGCCTCGGTGGCCTGCTGGGCCGCGGCCTCGGTCGTCTGGCGGAACTGGGCCTTGCTCTCGCCTTTGATCTGATCGCCCTGCACGAAGGTTGTGCCGATCGTCGGGCCGTCACCGAGCGGCGAGCGTGCCTTGCGCTTCTGCCAGCTCTCGTCGTCCTTGGCTTCCGTGCCCGTGCTGCCGTCGGCCTGGCCGCCGCCGCCGAAGTCGCGGCTGCCCTGATTCGCGCCGTTCCCGCTGCCGCTCTTGGGCTCGCCGCCTTTCCAGGGGCTGCCGCCGGCAAGGCCGCCCTCGCACTCGCCCATGCCGCCCTTGCAATCGCTGTCGCCCGGCATCTTCTGCGTCATCTGCTGCAGCTGGAACTTGGCCTCCGCCAGCGCGGCCTCGACGCCCTCCATGTCCTGCATCATCATCTCGGCCTGGCTGAGCTGGCCCTGCATCGCCTCCATGCCCTGCATGCCTTCCTGGTTCATGCCGTCCTTGCCCATCCCTTTGGCCATCTGCCCCATCGCCTGGGCCATGTTCTGGCACTGCTGGCCGGCCTGCTGCATCGCGCTGGCCATCTCGGCCAGCTGCTGCTTCTGCTCCTCGCTCAGGTTCTGGTTCTGCTCCATCGCCTTCTTGAGCGCCTCGGGGTCGGCCGCCAGCTTGCGGTCCAGCCCCGCCTCTTCCAGCCGACGCTCCAGGTCCTTGCGCTCGTCGGCGAGCTTGGCGAGCTGCTCCTTCATCTTCTCCAGCTGCCGGGCCAGTTCCTCGCGCTGCTCGGTGCTCATCTCACCCGACGCGAGCTTCTGCGAGAGTTCCTTGAGCCCCTCGGCGGCCTTGTCGAAATCCGCCTGCGCCATGGAGCGTGCGACCTCGGCCAACGGCCCGGGGCCCGGCGGCTTGAGCTGCTTCATCTTGTCGCGCAGCGCCTCGCCCGTCATCGCCTTGGCCGAGCCCTTGAGCCGCTCCAGCCGCTCCTTCATGTCCGTCAGGCTCTTCACCGCGGCGCGCCGGATCTCCTCGGGCGTGTTGGCCTTTGGGGGCGTCGCTTCGCCGGCTTTGGGTTCCTGCTGCTCCGGAGGCGGCTCCAGTTTCGCCAGCATCTCCTGCACCTTGGTCTCGGCCGCCTTGGCCTCGACCTTGGCCTGCTCCACTTTCTTCTGATCGGCCTGCTTGGCCGCCGCCTGCGCCTTGCTGCCCAGCAGGTCCAGCGACGGCATCACCATCCACACCACCAGCAGCGACAACGCCGCCACCAGCGGCGCCGGCCACTGTCGCGGCGGGACGATCGGCACCGCGCGGCGCACGTCCACGCCCCGCGCCGCCCTCGCCGCGGACTCCACCACCGCCGCGCTCCACGGCGACGCATCGGCTTTCACGTACAGCGCCGTCGAGATGGCTTCCTTCAGGTCGGCCCCTTCATCGACGCGCCGGGCCACGCGCTGGGCGCTGTCACGGCGCACCAGCGCCCAGACCACCGACGCCGCGACCACGCTCGCGCCGCCCCAGCCCGCGATGCTCCACCACGGCACCGCCAGGCCCAGCGCCTGCTCGGCCACGCGCAAGGCGAGCGCCGTGACGATCGCCGCCGTGAGCAGGAAGACCAGCGTCGCGATGAACCGGCTGACCGCAAGCCGTCCGCTCGCCATCCGCAGCACCCGGGTGATGTCGTTCATGAGCCACCCCAAATCCGCCCGATCGTCGCGCCGCCGTCGCGCGTGCCGCCGGGACTCAGTGTTGTGTACAGTCTATTCGGTCCGGCGGGAACAACCGTTCGTCGCATTGACCATCCCATCTTCGACCCGGCGGTCTTTCCTACCGCACACGAACCGTACACCACCCAGCCTGAGGCCCGGCCACCCGCTCCCTTCGCACCAGCCATGCAGGGCGCAACTCACTCCGACGGTTCAACCGGCCCTCCCAAATAGACCCCAGCAAGCCCCAGTACGCCCCGCTTCGCCCCTGCCCCATCTCCCGTGCACCTGGCCCTGGTCACCGAGCGCGTTCCCGCCAGCCCCTGGCACGCCGAGCACCTCGCGGCGGCGCTCGTTGCCGCCCTGGCACGGCGCGGGCACCGCATGGACCTGATCTGCGAATCCTTCGACGACGACCGCCTGGCGGTCCCTCCCGGGGTCACGGTGCACCCGCGGCGTGGCTGCTGCCTTCGATCCGCCACGCGCCCCTGGGCCCTGCGCGACTTCGCCCGGGCCAGGCTCCAGGCGCTGGGCCCCGAAGCCACGCTCTCGCTCACACGCCTGCTGCCCGCGCCGGTATGGATGCCAATCATCCCCTCCGCATCCACGGCGGCGGGGCGCGCCCTGCGCCTGCGCGGGTTCGAGCCGATGGTCCGCGAAGCCCGCGCGCTGCCGCTGACGGCGACCAAGGGCCTGCTGGAGACGTTCGCTCGGGGCGACCACTACGGGGTCCGCCGCCTGCTGGCCTTCGGCCCGCGCGCTGCCGAGGCCGCACGCACGGAGTTGCCTCTCTACCGCGACCGTGTCGCGGACGTCGGCTTCCTTCCGCTGACGACTCGCCCCGACGAAGCCCGCCGTGCGGATCTGCGCACCCGCCTCCGGCGCGCCATGCAGATCGACCCCGACGCGACCGTCATCCTGCTCAGCGCGCCGCTGGGCATGCAGCGCGATCTGGCCGGCCCGCTCGAAGCCGCGGCCCACCTCTACCGCCAGGCCGGCCGGCGCGCCCCGGTGCTCATCATCGCCAGCATGGACCCGTACGCGGTCCACGACGCGGCCCTGCGCGTCGAGGCCCAGCAGGTCGTGCGGCTCGCGGGCGTCACCGCCCGCCCCGAGGCCTTGCTGTGCGCCGCCGACCTGGTCGCCGCCTGGTGCCGCGGACCGCTGCACGCCTTCGCCGCGGGCTCGGCATCACGCCTCATCGCCGAATCGCTGTCGTTCGGGCTGCCCGTGCTGGCCGACCGTCGCGCGCCCGGGGCCGAGCTGATCGCCGACGTGCGCGAGCGGCGCGCCCCCGGCGACACTGCCCCCGCGGCGCCGGGCCTGCTCGTTGACGGGCCGGCGAGCCTGGCCTGGTACATCGCGCTGCAGTCCGCGGCCGATCCCCAGTGGCTCGCGGCGGCCCGCGCCCACGCGGCCATCCGCGCCGCCGACTTCGCGCCCGACGCCTCCGGCGCCACACCACTGGACCGCCTGGCGGCTCGTCTGGAGGCCGAGCTGGCCGCCGCCGCGGAGGCTCGAACCGCCCCCGGCGCTCTACCATCCCCGCCCATCGCCCCTGCACTCGACACGCCCACCGCATGAGCCCCACGGCCGCCATCTTGCCGAGCCCGCCCGCCGCTCCGAGCCGCGCCTCAGTACGCCTCGACCCGCGACGCCTGGCGCACGCGGTCGCCGCCGCCGCCGATGCGCTGTTGCGCAAGCAGCGCACCGAGCCCATCGCCGGGCGCGGCAGCCCCGGCCGGCACTGGTGCGCCGAGCTGGAGGGCGACAGCATTCTCAGCAGCGAGTACCTGCTGATGAAGTTCATCCTGGGCCAGGAGCACGAGCGGCGCCCCACGCTGGAGCGCATCGCCAACCACCTGCGCCTGTCCCAGCGCCCCGACGGCTCCTGGGGCCAGTACCCCGGTTCGCCGCCCGACGTCTCGGCCTGCGTCAAGGCCTACTTCTGCCTCAAGCTCATGGGCGACCGCACCGACGCGCCGCACATGGCGCGGGCCCGCGAGCTCATCCACCGTCTGGGCGGCGCCGAGCGCTGCAACACCTTCAGCACGTTCTACCTCGCGTGCCTGGGCCAGGTGTCGTGGAACGCCTGCCCGGCCATCCCGCCGCAGGTGATCCTGCTGCCGCGCTGGTTCCCCTTCCACATCAAGAAGGTCGCCGCCTGGACACGCACGATGATCCTGCCGCTGGCGATCTGCTCGGCCCTGCGGCCGGTCCGCGCCCTGGGGCCGGACCAGCGCATCGATGAACTGTTCCTGGACCCGCGCTGGAAATTCCGCCTCAGCAAGCGCTTCACAACCAACCCGTTCACCTGGAACAACTTCTTCCTGCTGGCCGACCGGTTCATGAAGGCCTGCCGCGCGATCGGCCTGACACCCCTGCGCCGGCGCAGCCTCCGGCGCGCCGAGGCCTGGATCGTCGAGCGCATGCGCCCCGAGACCACCGAGGGCCTGGGGGCCATCTTCCCGCCGATGGTCTACGTCCAGATCGCCTTCCAGGCCCTGGGCTACACCCGCGATCACCCCGTCATCCGCCAGGCCGAAGCGGACCTCGACGCCTTCATGATCGACGAGCCCCACGCCGATCCGCGGCTCGATCACGTGCGGCTCCAGCCGTGCTTCAGCCCGGTGTGGGACACCGCCATCGCCCTGGACGCCCTGGGCGAAGCCGGGCGCACCGCCGCCGACGACGAACGCATCGCCGCCGCCTGCGACTGGCTCCGCGACCGCGAGGTGCGCATCGCCGGCGACCACACCGAGAACTTCCGCCCCGAGGACCGCGCCCTGCGCCCCGGCGTCGACACCGCCATGTGGGCCTTCGAGTACCGCAACGACTGGTACCCCGACGTCGACGACACCTGCATGGTCGCCCGCGCCCTGGCCCGCGTCGGCGACCGGCCCGGCCAGACCGCTAACCGCGACGCCGCCCGGCGCGCCGTCCGCTGGATTCTGGCCATGCAGAACGACGACGGCGGCTGGGCCGCCTTCGACCGCACCCGTCCGCGCGACTGGATGGAGGCCATCCCCTTCGCAGACCACAACGCCATGCAGGACCCTTCCTGCTCCGACATCACCGGGCGCGTCCTGGAGTCCATCATCGTCTGCGGCTTGCCGGCCGACCACCCCGCCGTCCGCCGCGGCGTCGAGTACATCCTCCGCACGCAACAGCCCGAGGGGTGCTGGTGGGGCCGCTGGGGCGTCAACTACATCTACGGCACCTGGCAGGCCGTCTGCGGGCTGCGCAGCGCGGGTGTTCCGGCCGACCACCCGCAGCTCCAGCGCGTGCGCGACTGGCTGCTGTCGATCCAGAACGCCGACGGCGGCTTCGGCGAGAGCGCCAACTCCTACCTCGACCGCTCACTGATGGGCAAGGGCCCCAGCACCGCCAGCCAGACCGCCTGGGCCCTGATCACGCTGCTGCACCTGCTGCCGGCCGAGCACCCAGCCTGTCTCAACGCCGCGGCGTGGCTGCTCGACGACCAGCTCACCGCCGACAAGCCACCGTTCGTCACATCGTCACCCGAGCCGGCCTTCGCCGACGATCACGTGCGCGACCTGGCCGGCGGCTGGAGCGAGCACTGGTTCACCGGCACCGGCTTCCCGAAGGTGTTCTATCTGCGTTACCACCTGTACCGCCATTCGTTCCCGCTCAAGGCGCTGGCGCGGTACGCGCGCAGCGCTTGACCGCGGCGCGGCAGACTTCCCGCACTCAGCACTCAGCACTCAGCACTCAGCACTCAGCACTCAGAAATCGACCCCTCACTCATCCGCCGAGATGCTCTTGGGGCCCATCTTCCCGGCCACGCGTTCCATGTAGCCGTTGCCCTTGCGCTCGTACTTGGTGAAGCCGAGCCGCTCGAGGTTCTTGTTGCTCAGCGTGTCCTTTTTCACGCCCGACCATTTCCCGGCGATCGCCGGGGCCTGGATCACGCGCCGAACCGGCTCGCCCGTCTCGGGGTGCCTGGACAGGGCATCGTCCTTCATCGACTGGTGCAGCTCGAACGTGCGCCCCGTCGGCTCGCCCTTGGTCGTCAGGATCTCGTACACGTAGATCGGCACGCCTGCTCCCGACTGGTGTTCACGGTTCACGTTCGGCGCTCACAGCGCCGGGGTCACAACGCCTCGCTCTCGATGCTCGCCGACTCGCCCTTGAGCTTCTTCTCGACGTATTTCTTCACCCACGTTTCGAAGCTCTTGCCGTGGGCCGCGTCCTTGCCGAACTCGATCCGCCGCACGTCCGCGTAGGACACGGTCAGCCGCTGCTCGCTGTCGGGCGGCAGCAGTCGCGCCACGCTGGACGCCAGGTCCTTGCCCGGGCGGCGGTCGAACAGGTAGCCCGTCACCGTCCGCCCGTCGGCCAGGCCCAGCGTCACGTCGCCCCGGAAGTCGAAGGCCTTCTCCAGCACCGCCGCGCGGGACGGCTCGTCCATCGCCGACAGGTCCACCGCCGTACCCTGCAGGCTCGCCGGCTGATCGTGATGCCCCGCTTCGGCTCCGCTCATCGTGCTCGCTCCCGCGCCGCCGCCGGCGCTCTAGAACCCGAACCGCAGCCGCTGGCCGCTCTCGGGGTCCATCATGGTCCACTTGTTCTCGCGGCACAGGCGCGTCAGCACCGGGAACGCGAAGTCCTCGTCGGTCATCGTCACCATCAGCTGCCGCACCTCGTCGTCGGCCGTCGACATCTCGCAGATCAGCCCCGGCCCGAAGAGCGTCGCGATGTTCATCTCCGCGTTTCGCCCGCTCGGAGCGCTGTCGCCGGCGGTGTTGTACCGGCCCAGCGTCGAGCGGACTTCCTTGACCGTCCCCAGCGCGGGCATCCCGTCGCCCTCGTCGTGCGAGGGATCGACCGACCGGATGATCACCACCTGGCGCGACCGTCCCACGTTACCTGCCCTTGGCCCCGCGGGCCGACCCACCCTGCGCATCACCGGATTGATCATCGCTCGGCTTCCCTGCCTTGCCCCCGGCCCCACGCGGGCCGGAACGTCCATCATTGGCCCCCCGCGGGCCCGAATCCCCCGCACCGTCTTCCTCGAACGCCAGCCCGTCGGCCTCGTCCTGGGCGTCCAGCTTCGCCACCAGCTCCTCGCACACCGTGATCAGCCGCTCCAGCGGCACCGGCTTGAGCAGGTACTTGTCCACGCCCAGCGACTCGGCGTACGCCTGGTGCCGCTTGCCCTCGTTGGCCGTCACCATGATCACCATCGGGCTGTCCGGGTGCCCCTTGATCTTCTCCAGCACCAGGAACCCCGAACGTCCCGGCAGCATCATGTCCAGCACCACCAGTTCCGGCGGGTCGTCCTGGCACACGCGCACCGCCTCGTTGCCGTCGCTCACGCACCGCGTCACCGCCCCCTCGGACTTCAGGGCCGTGTCCAGCGCCTCCAGGACGTCCTTGTCGTCGTCCACGATCACGATGTCCACGCCGTCCAGCCTGCCAGCCATGGGGTGCCCCAAACGCCGACCGATCGACCGGCCGGCGGTTCAAGTATTGCCCCACGCGATGGGTCGATCCAGCACAGCTGCTGTCCGCACCGCAGCCGCCGACGGTTCGATCACATCCCCTCGTCGTCCCCTTCGGCTTCCGCGGGTTCGGGTTGTTTACGGCCCGCCCGGTCCTGCGCGTACGCCTCGGCATCCCGCGCCGACCAGGCCTCGATCCGCTCCAGGCTCTCGGCCGTCATCCACGGCAACGCCCGCAGCTTCTCCCGCAGCGATGCCGGGAACGGCCTGCCGAACCGCTCGTGCCGCGGGCGGCTCTTCCAGTACCGGTGCATCCACAGGTACTGCTCCGGCGCGCGCCGCACGCACGCCTCGATCGCGCGCCGGTACCGCGCCGTGATGTAGAACACCGGGTCCGGCTGCGCGCCGTACTCCTCGGGCCCGAACACGTCCTCCACCGTCACCGCGTAGTGCATCCCCCGCGGCTCCGGCCGCAGGTCCGTGCCCACGGGCGCGGCCCGGTCCAATCGGCGCGCCATGCCGCAGATCACCGTCGCGCCGTACCGGGTGGCCATGACCCCGATCGCCTTGTAGCTGCTGGCCAACCGGTCGAAGAACGGCACGAACAGCCCGCGGTCGCCGCCGTTCTGATCGGCGATGAAGCCGAGCATGTCCCCGCGCGACAGGATCTCCGGCAGGTGACGCGCCGCGCCGAACTTGTCCAGCAGTTCCAGCCCGCGCCGCTGGCGCGTCTGCCGCACCCAGCGGTCCAGCGGTTCGAGGTCCAGCGGCCGGTACAGCGCGTGCACGCGGAACCCCAGCAGCGCCAGGATGTAGCCCGACAGTTCCCAGTTGCCGCAGTGCCCCGTGATGAAAATCACCGGCCGCCCGTCCACCGCCGCCTGCACGATCCGCGGGTCCACCTGCAGCCGAACCCGCTCGGCCCACTCGTCCAGCGTCAGCAGGCGCGGGGTGTACGCCAGCTCCACCCCCAGCATCATCATGTGCTCGTACGCGCCCACGGCGAAGCGCCGACGCGTCGCCCCGTCCCATTCCGGGAACGCGACCGCCAGGTTCTCGACAGCCCGCGCCAGCCGCTTGCGATTGAACGGCGCCGCCGCCCACCACCCGCCCAGGCGGCGCGCCACGCTCAGCAGCGTCGGCGCCGAGGGAACGCACGCCGCGGCGATCCCGGCGCGGATCGCGCCGTACACCGCCAGCCCGCCCAAGCGCGAGATGGCTCCGTGCGCCTGCGCCATGAACGCTCGCCGCCGCGCCGGCTTACTTGCCCGTCAGCGTGCCCAGCCGGTTCTGATTGAGCACGGGGATGCTCGTGGCCGTGGCCTGCTTCAGCAGTTCGTCGTACCGCTCGGCGAGCTGCCGCTGGCGGATGTACTCCTCGACCATGGCGATCGGCGCGTCGGGCCGTGGCGGCGGCGGCAGCACCGGGCGCGAACCCAGCACCAGGAAGTCCACGTCGCCCGTCAGCGCGTCGGTCACCTTGCCGCCCCACTCCTCGATCAGGGCCTTGACGGCGCCCTGGCCCTCGGGCGTCAGCCGGCCGTCGCCCGAGTCGAAGTTGCCGAACACCAGGAACACGTACTTCTTGTTCGGGTCGTACAGCGCGTTGGCCAGAACATCACCCCTGGCGATCGGGTTGCCCCGCAGGCTCCGCGTCACGCGCACGCGGCTGGTCGTCTCGTCCACGCCGATCACCTCGACCGACGCCTTGCCCCGCGGGTACTCGCCCGTCTTGGGGTCCACCCGGATCGCCGCCGCCTCGCCGTACACCTCGAAGGTCATCCCCAGCACCACGTGGTCGCGACGCCCGCGGTCGATGGTCACCGACCCGTCGCCGCTCTCCAGGCTCACCACCCGCCCGTCCACCAGCGCCGCCTCGTCGCCCGCCCGCAGCGACTCGCTCGAACGGTCGCGCTGCAGCTGCTTGATCTTCTCCTGGGCGATCAGCAGCTGCTCGTTCAGGCGCGTGATCCGCGCGTTCAGTTCCGTCTTCTCGTCCGACGCGTCGCGCTTGATCCGCTCGATCACCGCCTGCATCTCGCGCACCTTGGTCTGCATGTCCTTGCTGTCGGCGTCGATGCCCGAGCGATACCGGTCCACGTCCGCCTGCAGCGCCTTGACCGTCGCCGCGTGGCTTGCCTCCAGCGCCCTGACCTTGTCCGTCGAGGTCTGCAGGTCCTCCCGCGCCCGGGCCGCGGCGCCCTCGGCGTCGGCCAGTTGACGCGTCAGCGTCGAGATCCGCGAGTCGCGGTCCGACAGCGCCGTCATCAGCGTGCCCCCGCCGCCGCCCGCGGCCAGGGCCGCCTCGATCTTGGCAAGCATCGACCTGGTCGTGTCGCCGCTGGCCCCGGTCACTTTCTCGGCCACCTTGGCCAGCCCCTCACGCACCGCGCCGACCAGGCTCTTGCCTTCCTTGCGCGCTTCCTCCACCAGCAGCCGGACCTCTTCCCGGTTCCGCTCGCTATCGCGCACCAGGTCGTTCGTCTCGGCCTTGTACTGCTCCAGGTTCCGCTGGGCCGTCTGCTTCTGCCCAAGGAAGATGAACGTCAGCACGAACAACGCCAGCGTCGCCGTCGACAGCAGCGCGACCGTCACACCAAGACCAACGCCGACTCCAGTGCGTCCACCTGCCATGGCTACCTCGCTCTGCCCGGGGCACATGAGCCGCCCGGGCGTTGTTTGCCGACACCGATCCCCTGACCGCCGGCGGCGGCCAAGGGCAACGAGCCGCAAGTCTCGCGGCTGAGAGGCCTGTCGTGGGGGGGGGGGGGGGGG
>JAHCJH010000070.1 GCA_026126345.1 Phycisphaeraceae bacterium
CTCCAGCACGACGACGTCGGCCTCGTCCCCGGCCTTCACGATCTCGGACGGGTGGTTGACGCGCCGCGTCCACGACATCTCGGAGATGTGCACCAGCCCTTCGATGCCGGGCTCCAGCCGGACGAACGCGCCGTAGGACATGATGTTGACGACCTCACCCTTCACGCGCGAGCCGACGGGGTACTTCTTCTCGATCTCCTCCCAGGGGCTGGCTTCCTTCTGCTTGAGGCCCAGGGCGATCTTCTCCTTCTCGCGGTCGATGTTGAGGACCTTGACCTCGACCTTCTGGTCGATCTTGAGCATCTCGCTGGGGTGGTTGATGCGGCCCCAGGACATGTCGGTGATGTGCAGCAGGCCGTCGATGCCGCCGAGGTCGATGAACGCGCCGAAGTCGGCGATGTTCTTGACCGTGCCGTTGACGATGTCGCCCTCCTTGAGGGTCTCCATGAGGCGCTGCTTGGCGGTCTGGCGCTCCTCCTCGATCAGCTTGCGCCGGGAGATCACGATGTTCCGCCGCTCGGTGTCGATCTTCAGCACGCTGGCGCGGATGGTCCGGCCCATGTACTCGCCGATGTCGCCGGGGCGGCGGACGTCCACCTGGCTGGCCGGCAGGAACACCGGCACGCCGATGTCCACCAGCAGGCCGCCCTTGATCTTGCGCGTCACCTTGCCCTCGACCACGTCGCCCTCGCGCGTCGTGTCGACCAGGCGCTGCCAGTTGATCTGGCGGTCGGCCTTGCGCTTGGACACGTTGACCAGCCCGCCCTCGCCGTCGATGCGCTCCAGCAGCACTTTCACGCGGTCGCCGATCTTCAGCTCCGCGGGGTTGTCGAACTCGTCCTTGGGGATCAGGCCCTCGCTCTTGAGCCCGACTTCCACCACCACGTCGTCGCCGGCGAAGCCGACGATCTCACCCTCGAGGATGCTCCCGGGCTCCAGGTCGTCCATCTTCTGGCCGAGCACCAGGTTCATGTCGCCGGCGGCCAGCTGCGACCCGGCCAGCATCTTGGCGATCTCGTCCTTGGAATCCAGGCCCAGCGATGCGATCAGATTCTCGTCGATCATGGTTTGACTCGTGTCCGACTGGTTCTGCCCCCGCGGGCTTGGGTGCGTATCTCCGTCGGCGGACCGGCTCGGTCACCCGTCGCGGCGGGGTTGCGGGCCACAAGCCCGTCCTGCATCGGCGCGACGCGTGAACTCGCCGCGGGGTTGGGTCCGCCGGCGGCACTTGCAAGGTCGGAACGATAGGGATGCACGACGGCCCGATCGACCCTTCGGGGCGTTCGAGCGGACCGCGGATCCCCCGATTTCCGCGCCGGAACGGGCTTTCGACGCCGGAACCGGGTAGTCCGGGTCGGGGACCGACCCTTCCGTGGTACATTCCACTGGTCGCCGATCCGCCGGTTGCCGCCCACCGGCAACGCCGGTTGCCGAATCGAAGCGGCCTCAGGGGAACCTCCATGCCGATTTCCGCCCGTTGTTGCGCCCCCGCCTTGATCCTTCTGGCGGCGGGGTGGGCGCACGCCAACCCGGTGGTGATCAACCTCGGTGCGTTCCCCGGCGGCACCGGGAGCCAGGCATGGGGCGTCAGCGCCGACGGCACCACGGTCGTGGGCATGGCCGGCGCGATCGTGAACAACACGCAGGTTGGGCGGGGCTTCCGCTGGGTGGCCCCCAGCGGGCCGATGCAGATGATCCCCGTGCCCGTCACGCACCAGGCCACCCGGGCGCGGAGCGTCAACGCCAACGGCACCGTGATCGCCGGCGACAGCGACGGCCTGCCGTTCCGATGGAGCGTGTCGGGCGGCACGGTGTTCTTCCCGTTGTTGACCGGCGGCACGTACGGATGGGTCACGGGCGTGAGCGCCAACGGGCTGGCGCTGTGCGGCATCGCCAACGGCAACAACTTCACCCTGACGCGCTGCGTGCGGTGGGACAGCCTGGGCAACTCCACCTTGCTGGCGCCGGTAGGGCCGTTCGATCCGAACAAGACCAGCTACGGCGGCGGCATCAGCGGCGACGGCACGATCATCGTCGGCATGAGCACCGACGGGAATCTGTACCGTGCCGTGCGCTGGCTCAACAACGGTCCGGCGCAGGCGCTGGGCACCATCGCGCCCAACAAGGACACCCAGGCCAACGCCGTCAGCGCCGACGGGCAGGTGATCACCGGTTGGGCCGCCGCGGCCGACGGAACCGGGCACGTGTTCCGCCACACGGCCATGGGCGGGATGGTGGGCCTGGGCAAGCTGTTCCCGAACAGCCTTGCCACGATCGGGTACGCGATCAACGGCAACGGCTCGGTCATCGTGGGAGAGGACACCGACAGCCTCGGCAACGACCGCGCGATCATCTGGACCGCCACGACCGGCGTCATGGACCTCAAGACCTACGTGCAGAACAACGGCGGCAACGTCACCGGGTGGTACTTCGAGTACGCCAGCGGCATTTCGTCGGATGGGACGGTGATCTGCGGCACGGGGAGCTTCAACGGCCAGTATGTGGGGTTCGTGATCCGAGGGCTGCCGTGTGTGACCGTGGGCCCGGTGATCGACCCGACGCACTCGACGAATCTCTGTGTTCCGCTCGGGCCGCCCGGCCAGCCTTTCACCTCGTACGGCGCCGCCACCGTGCGCATCGACGCGAGCGGCTCGGAACCGCTGACGTACCAGTGGTCGGTGGAACTGACCGAGCCGGGCACGTCCGTCGGCACGGTGATGCCGCTGGTGGGAACGCACTTCGCAGATCCTGTCAGCGGGCTGACCTTCGACGTCGAAGGCGCCGACGGCCCGCAGATCACGATCACCAACTACCGCGAGGGCGTGGCGCCCAGGCAGATCAAGGTCATCGGCGTGGTGCTCAATCCCTGCGGCCAGTACCAGGTTCCGCCGATCCCGATCGGGATCGCGACGTGCCCCGCGCCGTGCAGCCCCGCGGACGTGACGGGCACGGGCACCACCGAGCAGCAGTCCGGCCCCGACGGCTACCTCACCGGTGAGGACTTCGACTTCTTCATCATGTCGTTCTTCACGGGACTTCGTCGCCCGGGGGACGGCCCGCTCGCGGCGGACGTCACGGACGATTTCGGGACGGGCGAACCCGACGGCGCTCTCACCGGCAGCGACTTCGATTTCTTCATCCAGAAGTTCTTCGAGGGGTGTCCGTAGGCGCGCCGGTCAGCTCTGCCCGCCGAGAACGCGGATCAGGTCGGCCAGCCGGGCTGAGAACGCCCCGCGCGTCATGACGCTGTCCGCGCCGGCGGCTCGGGCGTCCATGAGCGCTTCCGTCGCGACGTGCGGCCCGAAGGCCACCACCCGAACCGATCCCGGCGGGGTCAGGGATCGGACGACTCCGATCAATCCGGGGCCGTCGGCGGACTCGAGGTCCACGATCAAGGCCCGAACGGGGCTGTCCCCCAGGCGGTCGCGGAGCATCTGCTCGTTGCGAGCCGGGCGGCAAGGTACGCCAAGGGCATCGGCGGTCGACTTGATCCGGGTGGCCCATAGAAGATCGGCCGCGCAGTAGAGTACCATTGGCCGGAGCGTAGACCAACGCACCCGGAGCGAGCCCGCACGATCGCAGTGAACCCGACGCGGACGGCCGGACCGTCCAGGGACGTCCACCCCCTCCGAGCGTCCCGACCACGAACAGCAGCATCAGACGAGGACCACCATGAGCACCACGATGACCGGAAGCAAGGGCAAGACCAAGTCGGCGAACAACGGCGCGCCCGGCGCTCCGATCGTCGGCGGCAAGATCCTGGCCGAGGTGGGCCTCCCGCCGGACCCGGACAACCTGTACACCCAAACCGTGGGCACCATGCTGCACGCGGCCGAGGTGATGAACCTTCCGGACTACCTGAAGCTGATCCTGGCGCAGCCGAAGAACGAGATCATGGTCCACTTCCCGGTGAAGATGGACAACGGCGAGTTCCGCCTGGTCAAGGGCTACCGCGTTCAGCACAACAACGCGCTGGGGCCGTACAAGGGAGGCCTGCGGTTCCACCCCGACGTGCACCTGGACGACGTCAAGAGCCTGGCGTTCCTGATGACGATGAAGTGCTCGCTGGTGGGTGTTCCCTACGGCGGCGGCAAGGGCGGCATCAAGGTCGACCCGCGCAAGCATTCCAAGGCCGAGATGGAGCGCATCGTCCGCCGGTTCACGTCGGCGATCGCGCACAACATCGGCCCGGACTACGACATCCCCGCGCCCGACGTCGGCTCGAACAGCCAGCACATGGCCTGGATCGCCGACACGTACGCGTTCCTGTCCGAGGTCGGCGGGCGCGACGCCAGCGCCGTCATCACCGGCAAGCCGGTGGAGTTCGGCGGCTCGCTCGGCCGTGAAAAGGCCACTGGCCAGGGCGTGGTCGACACGCTCGTGGAGATGCTGCCGGAGCTCAAGCTCAAGCCCGAGAAGAGCACCTTCAGCGTGCTGGGCTTCGGCAACGTCGGCTCCTGGTCCGGCCGCATCTTCCAGGACAAAGGCGCGAAGATGACCGCCGTCGCCGATCACACCGGCTTCATCATCAACGAGAAGGGCATCGACGCCGCGGACCTCGCCGCGCACGTCAACGCCAAGGGCGGCGTCGCCGGTTACGCCAAGGCCTCCAAGTGCTCCAAGGAGGACTTCTACAAGACCAAGGTCGACGTGTTCATCCCCGCCGCGCTGGAGCAGATGATCCAGGAGCCCGAGGCCGAGATGGTCAACTGCAAGGTCGTCGCCGAGGGCGCCAACGCCCCCACGACGCCCGGCGGCGAGCGCGTGCTCCAGTCCCGCGGCATCGAAGTTCTGCCCGCCATCCTCTGCAACGCCGGCGGGGTCACCGTCAGCTACTTCGAGTGGGTCCAGAACAAGACCTTCAAGTCCTGGGACCTGGCCACCGTCGACCGCGAGCTCAACAAGCACATGGTCCAGGCCGCCGGCAAGACCCGCGCCGCCCGCAAGAAGTACAACTGCGACCTCCGCACCGCTTCCTACATCGCGGCGCTCGAGCGCCTGCAGCACGCCTACGAAGTCCGCGGCATCTTCCCCTGAGTCGGCGCCATATCCCAGCGATCCACACGGCCCCCGGCACCGCCCGGGGGCCGTTTCGTTTCGCGGCGTACCGTCCCGGCGCCACCGAGCCGGCTCGAACCATGATGCCCGAAGCACGCCCCGCCGACACGCCCGAGCTCACCCAGCCGCCTTTGGTCCGGCGGCTCGACACGCTGCTGGGCGGGCCGGGGTCCGACCGGGCCGGTGGGGTGCTGTGGGCGGTCATCGCCCTGGTGCTGGCGGTGATCATCACCGCCGCTCCGGGCAAGCGGACCGTCTTCGAGGCGTACGCCGTCGGCAGCCAGCGGTTCGAAGCGCGTGAAGCGCTGTACGACTCGGACGTGTTCGGTGGCTTTGTCTACTCGCCGGCGTTCGCGGCGATGTTCGTGCCGTTCGAGGCGGTGCCGCGAGCGGTTGGCGAGAGCGTGTGGCGCTGGACCAATGTCGCGGTGTTCGCGCTGGCGCTGTTCCGGCTGGCGCGGCACGTGCTGCGGCCGGGCTGGCCGCGCCTGTTCCTGGCGGTGAGCCTGTTGTGCCTGCCGGCGTCGCTGGCGGCGCTGCGCAACGGACAGCTGAACACGATGCTGGCGGGGTGCCTCATTCACGCGGCGCTCGACATCGCGTCGGGGCGGCGGTGGGCGGCCTCGGCGTGGCTGAGCTTGGCGATCGTGCTCAAGCCGATCGGGGTGGTGCCGGCGATGCTGGCGTGCGCGACGTTCCCCGGGCTGATCCCGCGCGTGGCGCTGCTCACCGGCGTGCTGCTGGCCCTGCCGTTTCTGACGGCCCCGGCCGACTACGTGGTCGAGCAGTACCGCCTCTTTGCGCACTACCTGACCGACCGCGCGGCCGACCGCATCGGCACGCCCGACAACCGCTTCGCCGACCTGCGGGGCGGGCTGTTGGCGATGGGCGTCGAGACGCCGGCGGAGCCCTGGAAGTTCGTCCGCGCGGGGCTCGCGCTCGGCACGCTGGCGTGGTGGTGGCTGGCGGTTCGGCGCCTGCCGCTGCGCGAGGCGGCGCTGTGGTTGGTCGCCCTGAGCGCCGCGTACCTCATGCTGTGCAACCCCGCCAATGAGCGCAACAGTTACATCCTGCTCGTCCCGGCCATCGCCTGCTGGGGTGTGACCCGGTTGCACGAGCCGGGCTTTCGGGCGATCGGGGCGACGTGCATCGGCCTGTGCCTGCTGTTTGCCCTGCCGGCGATCGGCGGCCCGGTGTACCGGGCGACGGCGGGGTGGATACCGCCGCTGATCACCGTGCTGTTCGTCGGGGTGCTGGCGGTGGACTTTGCGCTGGCGTGCCGACGAGCGCCGCATGCCGGCGGGCGCGGGGGCGTCAACCCAGCCGCCGGCTGAGAACGCGCCGGGCCACGATCGGCACCGCGACCGCCCAGGCGACGGTGGCGCCCGCCGCCACGTCGCTGGCCCAGTGAGCGTCGAACACCAGCCTCCCGCCCGCCACGGCGCACGCCAGGGGGAGCACGATCCACGTCAGGCGCGGGTAGAGCGCCGAGAGGAACACGCTCAGCATCACCGCGAACGCCGTGTGGCTCGAGGGCATGCTCCACAGCGCCGGTGAACCGGCCGACTCCCACGAGTGCGCCAGCACCCACCCGCCCTGGCCGTTGGGCACCGGGTACACCCCCAGCACCCCGACCATGCTGTGCGGGTCTTCGAGCATCGGGCGCGGCCGGCCGAGCAGCACCTTGGCGCCCAGCGTCGAGAGACCGACGGCTGCGGCGGCCAGCCCGAGGTCCCACAGCCGCCGCCGACGAAGCGGGTCCATGAGGGCGATCACCAGCACGATCAACAGCGACGCCGTGCCCTGGCCGTACTGCTGCAGGGCGCTCCATTCACGCCGCACGTCGCCCGGCAGACGCTGGGCCAGCCCGCTGAGCCACTGATCGATGGCGCTGTCGTACCGCCACAGAAGCACGGTCGCGCCAGCGCCCGCGACGCAACCGACCAGCCACCACACACGCCACGCCGGCGGCAGGTCCAGGTCGCCCTCCCCGGTATAGTCGGCCTGGCTTTCGGGCGTGCGCATGCTCAACCGTTCCACTCCGATGCTGTCGCACTGGCGAGTCGCCGCCGCCCGGTGGTGGCCCGGGGCCGCGGCGCTCATCGTGCTCTGCCTGGCAGTGTATCTGCCGGGCTTCGCCTCCATCCCGCCCGTCGACCGGGATGAATGCCGCTTTGCGCAGGCCAGCCGCCAGATGTTCGAAGCCGCGGCGCTCCCGCCCGAGCGGCTCGACACGCGGACCGAGGCCGGCGGCCGGCCGGTCGGGCTGCACGCGGGTGGCTGGCTGATCCCCATGGTGCAGGACCGGCCGCGGCTCAACAAGCCGCCGTTGATCTACTGGCTTCAGGCCGGCAGCGCCCGGGCGTTGTCGGCCAACGATCCGACCGCGGACGCGATGTGGATGTACCGGCTGCCCAGTCTGCTGTCAGCGGTTGCGGCGGTGTTGCTGACGTGGCGGCTGGGGTTGCGTCTGTTCGACCCACGTGCCGCGTGGCTCGGAGCCGCGTTGCTCGCCATCTGCCCGATGGTGGTCTGGGACGCCCATCAGGCCAGGGCCGACCAGTTGCTCCTGGCGGCGACGACCGGGGCGATGGTGTGCCTGCACGGTGCGGTGCGCAGCGGTTCGATTCCATCGGCGCTGGCGTTCTGGGCCCTGGTGGGCGTCGGCGTGATGGCCAAGGGGTTCATAACGCCTCTCGTCGCGGGCGGAGCGGTCTGCGTGCTGCTGCTGGTTTCGGACGATCGCCGCCGGCTGCTGGCGCGACTGCGGCCGATGGAGGGCGTGCTGATTCTCGCGGCGGTGGTCGTGCCCTGGGTCGCGCTGGTCGCCGCGAGGATCGGCTGGGGGGAGTACCTCGCGCTGGTCTGGGATGAGACATTCCGCCGCGCGGCGGCGGGCAGCCGCGAGGGCCATTTCGCGCCGCCGGGCACGCACGTGCTGCTGCTGGGGGCGCTGTTCTGGCCCGGGTGCCTGGGCGCGGTGTTCGGGTTTGCGCGGGCCGTTCGGATCGGGCTGCCGAAGCGGGACGCGAGCGCCGGCCGCTGGTCGCTCCGGCGCCGGGCGGGGCGAGGGGGCGAACTGTTCCTGCTGGCGTGGATCGTCCCGGCGTGGATCGTGTTCGAACTTTCGCTGGCGAAACTGCCGCACTACACGCTGCCGATGTACCCCGCGGTGGCGCTGCTGTGCGCGCGGGCGGTGCTCAGCGTCGCGTTTGCGCGTGAGTCAGGCTGGTTGCACCGGTTGGGCGTGCTGGTGTGGTGGGGGGCGCCGATCGTGCTGGGCCTGGCGCTGGCCGCCGTCAGCGTTGCAGGCGTCTTCCGCGAACACCTCGGCGTCGCGCCGTATCTGCACGCCGTCCCGGACTACGCCGGTTGGTTGATGCTGGCGTGCGGACTGTCGGCCGTTGCCGTCGCTCTGGTCGGAGCACCGGCGCGAACCGGCCGCTGGGCCCCGCGATCGCAGGCCGCTTCCGTGCTCGCGGCCGTGCTGGTCACGGCGCCGGTGCTGCAGTGGGTCGCGCCCGTACTGGTGCCCGGGGCTCGCACCGCGGCGGTCATGCAGATCGTGGGCACGGTGCCCCGGGCCGGCGGGCGCCCCATCGCCTCGACCTATCCCGAAGACAGCATGGTGTTCGCGACGCGCGGGCGGGTGGTCCGCCTGGCGCCGGAGCGCATCGGCGAGTTCCTGGCCGCCCATCCCGACGCCGTGATCATCCGCGAAGGGCGGGACGAGGGCGACGACGGTCGCATCGACGGCCTGCCGCTGGTCGGCTCCACGCGGGGCGATCCGTGGCACGGGCGAAGGCCCCTGGGCGTGAGTGCCGCGCCGTGAACACGCCCCAAGCTCCAACCGGTCTTCTCGTGATCGACAAGCCTCTTGGCCGCTCGTCGATGGACGTCTGTCGGGCGGTGCGGCGACGGCTCGTTGCCGGCGGTGCGCCCAAGCGCGTGAAGGTGGGGCACGGGGGCACGCTTGACCCGCTGGCGACCGGTGTGCTGGTCGTGCTGGTCGGAAAGGCCACCCGGTTGTGCGACCGGGTGATGTCCGGGGACAAGCGCTACGTCGCCGAGGTGGACCTGTCGGCGTTCACGACCACCGACGACCGCGAAGGTGAGCGGACCGAGGTCAACGTCTCTTCGCCACCGACCCGCGAGGCGCTGGATCGGGCGTGCGCCGAGTTTGTCGGCACGGTGATGCAGCGGCCGCCGGTGTATTCGGCCATCAAGATCGACGGCCGTCGGGCCTACGACCTGGCGCGACGAGGGCGTGCTGACGACCTGGTGATCCCGGCTCGGCCCGTGCGCATCGATCGCGTGAGCGTCGAGGAGTACCGCTGGCCCTTGGCCCGGCTGGTGATCGACTGCGGCAAGGGGGTGTACATCCGCTCGCTGGCCCGGGATTTGGGTGCCCTGCTGGGCACCGGCGGAACCTTGGCATCGCTGCGCCGCACCCGAGTGGGCGATTGGTCAATCGAAGAGGCCAGGACTATCGAATCCTTGCCCGAAACCCTTACGCAATACGAACTGATTCCGATTCCGGCGCCGCTCGTTCCCGATCAACCGCCGACCATGTGACGCCAGCGCAGGTTATCGCGCCTAGAGTTAGCGATCACGAACCGATGCGACACGGGAGCCCGTGCCGCGTTCAAGCCCACAACTACCGGAGTCCCTGTGCCGACCCGGTGATCGGAAATCGATTCGAGGAGTACGCCATGAAGAACCTGTTCACCGTTTCCGTCCTGTCCATCGCCGCCCTGGGCCTGACCGCCTGCTCCAACGAGAGCAGCGATAAGTCGGGCAAGGTCGCCGGCATGACCCGCGAGCAGCAGGCCGAGGACACCCTCCGTGCCTTCAAGGCGGCGGACCCCGGCATCGACCGCTTCATCATGAACTCGGCCGGCTACGTCGTGTTCCCGAAGGTCAGCCAGGGCGCGCTGGTCGTCGGCGGCTGGGCGGGCGACGGCGTCGTCTACGAGCGCGGCATGGCGGTCGGCTACTCGACGCTCTCGGGCGCGTCGGTCGGCGCGCAGGTCGGCGGCCAGACCTTCTCCGAGGTCATCTTCTTCAAGGACAAGGCCGACCTCGAAGTCTTCAAGCGCGGCAACACCGAGTTCGACGCCAAGATGTCGGCCGTCGTCGCCAAGTCCGGCGCCGCCGCCAAGAACGACTACTCCAAGGGCGTCGCCGTCTTCATCACCGGCCAGAAGGGCCTGATGCTCGAGGCCGCCATCGGTGGCCAGAAGTTCAACTACACCGCCCGCTGATCGGCGCGGCGGTTCAACACTGTCAACCACGGCCCCCGGCGCACCACGCCGGGGGCTGTCGTTTTTGGGCTGGTTGATGGCCGCTGTCTCAGGCCTTGGCGTACGCCGCGCGCAGCGCCGGAAGCAGGTCGCTCTCAACGACGGCGGCCCAGCTCATGCGCCGCGCCAGGCGCTGGCCGAGCTCCAGGTACCGCGCCCGATCGGCCGGGCTCTTCGGGAGTCGCTCGAACAGACGCCGGGCCGTGAGGGCGCACACGTCCGCTTCCACACGCTCTCGATCGGCCGTCGTCAGCGCGGCGCATCGCCCGGGATCGTCGGACGCCAGCGCCGCATCCTCGGTGAAATCAACCGCCAGCAGCACCGGGCACGATTCCTCGGTCAGGCTCTCGGCGGCCAGTGCCCGCTCGGCAAGGCCCAGGCACCCGCTGACGCGGGACACCACGCACACCGCCCCGGCGTGCAGCGGCTCCAGCGGCGCGATGCCGAACGGCTCGTACACCGCCAGTCCCAGCTCCGCGTCCGCCGCGGCTCGCAGGTCGCCCATCGACAGGTCGTCCGGGGCCGCCGGGCCGAGCCGCTCGCGGTCGAACCCGAACTGATTGACCAGGATCGGCGTGATGGCGCGCGCGCGCTCGTGCGCTTCGGTGTGCTCGAAGGCGTCCATCGCGCGATGGACCACGGCCTCGATGGGCGACAGGTCCGGGTGGCCCTCGCGATGGTGCAGCGGCCAGCCGTACTCGCGGGCCATGGTGCTGACCTGGTCCGGGGACCGCGTGTCGGCCCCGCAGGTCAGCAGCACGTACGCCGCGGTCTTGCCGGCCCGCGCGAGCATCGGCTCGATCGCGGCGCCGACGCGGGCGTCGCGCCACAGGCCCTTGCTCACCACCGGGCGGGTGACGTGGGTGATCAGGTAATCGAACGTCCTGCCGGTGACGGCGAGCAGCCAGGCGTCCACCCTGCGTCGGGCGGCGGCCTTGGCTTCGACCGTCAGCGCGACCGAGGGAACGCCGTTGTAGACGGTGCGCACGTCGGCACGATCCATCTCCGGGCCGAGGAAGCGGAGTTCGTCCGCCGTGGCGGGGCCGACGGCCATCACGACGTCGGTTCGGTGGCTTCGGCTCACCAGCGCGTGCCGGGCGTAGTCGCTCTGATCGCCGAAGACGTCGCCGACCCACTGCCGGCGCGCACGCCCGGACCGTACTGCGGGGTAGAACGCCAGATCCCGACCGGGCAGGTGCTCGACCAGCCGGCGCGCCGTCGAGCACTCGTGGGCGTGGAACAGCGTGCGGAACCTGGCACGGTCCAGCCCGCACCGGAACGCCGTGGGCAGCCCCATGTACTCGTGGGCGATCAGCAGCGCCGGGCCCCGGTGCGCGGCGTCGCCGTTGAGCAGGGCGCACAGGGCGTGGTACGCCGGCTCGGCCAGACGCACCCACTCTTCGTAGTCCCAGGTCGTCTCGTACCGGTGCGAGTCCAGCCCCAGCCGCTCGTAGAGCAGCCACTTGAACGCGTTGACGCGCTCGCGCGACGCCTGCGACACGTCGATCAGCAGCACTTCGGCGTCGCCCGTGCGCCCCGCCAGGTCCCGGAACGACCTGCGACCGTACACGATGCGCACGTTGAACGCCCACTCGATCGGGCGGAGCATCGAGCCCAATCCGTTCGGATCGAACTGATCGGGCCCGCTGTACAGGCACGCGTCGGCGTGCGGGCCGAGCCGTTCAATGGGATCGGCGACGCGTGCGTCGGGGTAGGGCAGCGGCCCGACGAGCACCGACCTGCCGACCTCCCGCCGCCAGGCTTCGGCGGTGTGGACACCCTCCAGAACGGTGCCGATGCCGCCCAACTGGTGGATCGATTCGTGCGTCACGTGCACCACCGTCATCCGGCTCTGCCCGGCCGCGTGTTCATCCTTCATGCCGCCGCGTCCCTTCCAGCCCCTCGACCCAGTGCAGTTCATCGGCTCGAATCTCCACGCGGATCGATCCGTCCGACGACAGGAGCGTTGCCCCGGGCGCCGAACGGCGCAGCTCGCCGGGCAGGTCGGTAGTGCGAGCCGAAAGCCGCCGGGTGATGCCGTCCGGCCCGCGCAGTTCCACCAGCACGACCGACCGCTCGGCCAGCATCCCCGCCGCGGCACAGAAACGGTCCGCCCCGGTCAGGACCCGGTTCACGTGCTGGCCGCCCCGTCGGGCCCGCCGGGAGTGTGCCCCAGCGTCAGCGTGCCGCCCACCATGCCCGGCATCCACAGTTCGCCGGCGTCCTGCCCGTCGCACACCTGCCGCATGAGCAGATAGACCACCGTGGAACCGCAGAAGTACATGCTCATTCCCAGCGCCGTCACCAGCGCCAGCGGCACCGACGCCCAGAATCGCGACAGGCGGCCGGCGATCCGATCGGTCCAGCCCGGTTCGGCCGTCGCCTGGGGCGCGCCGGCGGACGCCGGCGAATCAGGGTTCTCGGTTCTCAGCGCCGGCAACGGCTCGGAGTCGGGCGTGGGCTTCGACCCGGTGAGCGCGGGGGGAGTGAGGGTCGTGGTGCCGGCGATCTGCTCGACCATGCGCACCGCCTGGCTCTGGCTCGGATCGTCGGCCGGGCGCACGCCCAGCCCGGTTGTCCGCTGGGCGAGCGTCAGCGCCGCGAGCACCACCGCGCCCACTACCGCCAGCGCCGCCAGCGCCTGCACCGCCAGCACCGCGTAGTACAGCACCAGCCGACCGAACCGATTCAGCGTGTACGAGTACGCCCGCTGGATCGCGTCGTACGCGTCCGTGCCCTCGCACGCGATCGCCGCCGGGAGCAACGGGTGCGCCAGCGCAACGCCCAGCATCAGCAGCGCCGCGACCAGGCACGCCACCAGCACCAGCACGAATGCCGCCCCCACCAGCACATTCACGCCGGGCGCCCGCGCCAGCCAGCCGACCACCACCAGCCCCGCGGAGATCAGCCACACCGCCGCGACCGGCGCGGCCGTCGCCGCCGTCAGCACCGTCCAGCGCTGCAGCGCAAAGCCCAGGGCCTCGGGCCAGGGCAGCCGGATGCCCATGCTGAACTCGCAGGCCGCCGACCGGCACACCGCGCCCCCGATCACCGACACGATCAACAGCACCAGCGGCGTCAGCACCAGCATCGCCCACGGGTGCGACCGCAGCGCCTGCGCCGGCCCGCCCATCACCAGGCCGTACACCGCATCTCCCAGGGCCGCGCCGTCGAGCCGGACCAGGCCGACCGCACCCGCTCCGATCGATTCGCCGACGTGCCCGATTGCCGAAACGATCGGGCCGGGGGCCGTGGACGGCCAGCCCGCCGCGGCGTGCCATCCCCGGTCGATCACCATCAGCAGCACCAGCGCGCCGAGCATCAACCCCAGCCGAGAGGGCGACAGCGCCAGGCCGAAGGTCCGCAGCACGCGCGGCCACAGCAGGTCCTGGGCCAGATCCGCCCACGTCAGCACCGCTCTGGAAACACCCGGCGTCTGTCCCATCGGCCCCGAGGATACACAGGCCGCGCCCGGGGCGCTCGGCGGGTTACCATCGGTCGCAACCGCGAGGCACACTCTGCCGGAAGTCCCGTCCAACCCGTCTCCACCGGTTCCCGCCAGGGGCGGTACCGGCACGTTCATCTCCCAGTGGCTCAAGCGGCCCACGCAGATCGGGGCGATCGCCCCCAGTTCCGGCGCGCTGGCGCGCCGCATGCTGGAGGGCGTGGACTTCGGCCGGGTGAGCGCGGTCGCCGAGTTGGGCCCGGGCTCGGGCGCGTTCACCGCGCCGATCCTGGAGCGGCTGCGCCCCGGCTCGGTGTTCATGCCCATCGAGCTGAACCCGGTCATGGCGTCGGCGTTCCGGGCCCGGTTCCCCGGGGTGGAACTGCACGAGCGGTCGGCCGCCGACATCGGCGAGATCTGCCGGGCCAAAGGCCTGCCCGAGCGTCACGGCGTGGACGTGATCTTCAGTGGGCTGCCCTGGGCGGCCTTCACGCCGGAACTGCAGGAGTCGCTGCTGGACGCCGTGATCGGCGTGCTGAAGCCCGGCGGCCCGCTGATCACATTCACGTACAACACGAGCCTGCTCACGCGGGCGGGTCGTCGGTTCGCCGACGTGATCGCCCGACGCTTTGAGCGCGTCGAACGCAGCCCGACGGTGCTGCTGAACCTTCCCCCCGCGTTCGTGTATCGCTGCTACACGGCCCGGTGAAGGTCGCGCCCGGTTCTACGCGAGCATCGCGTCCATCTTGGCCGCGAGTTCGAAGTCCTTGCGTGTGATCCCGCCGGCGTCGTGCGTGCTGAGCGTCATCGTGACCTTGTTGTACCGGATCAGGATGTCGGGGTGGTGGTTCATTGCCTCGGCCGCCACGGCGACTTTGTTCACGAACGCCATCGACTCGACGAACGACTTGAACGCGAAGGTGCGCTGGATGGTCCCGCCCGAGTCGCTCCACTCCGGGCGGGAGGCCAGTTCCGAGGCGATCTGG
>JAHCJH010000071.1 GCA_026126345.1 Phycisphaeraceae bacterium
GCACGGCGCGGGCCAGGGCGGGTGGTGGCTGTACAACAACGCCAGCAACACCATTCCTGCCTACGGGCCGCCGGGTGAGCGCGTGCGGGAATTCCCGTTCGCCGGGCCGGACCCCAACGGGCGCCTGGCCGAGGCCAACGCGGGGTGGACCAGCGGCGACTTCGTGGGGTTCAACCCGTACACGATTCCGCTGGGCGCCTACCCGACGGTCCAGAGCCCTTGGGGGCTGCTGGACCTGGCGGGGGGCACCCTGGAGTGGACCGAAGAGATCTCCTTCACCAGCGGCCTCTTCCCCACGGGCAGGAGGTTTGACGGGAGCCCCTGGGCGTCGTCCATGTCCACGACGTCGCTCGACCTGATCTACTACTTCGGCTCGGATTTCCCGAGCCTGTCCACCGGAGACCTTGGCTTTCGCATCGCGGCGGCGATTCCGGGCCCGGCTGCCGCCGTCATTCTGACAGCGTTTCTGCCGGCGGTGGCGATCCGGCGCCGCCATTCACACATGGCGCGAGAGGTCGGTCGGGCCGCCGGGTGAGTGTTCCGCGCGCGACGGTTGACCGGCGAACTGCTCGAGTAACGCCGCGGCGTTGGCCGCGCCGTCTTCGTGGTGCAGGTGCTTTGCGATGTCGGCGGCGCGGGCGGCGGGTGCCGGGTCGTCGAGCAGGGTGCGGATCGAACGCTCCAGGCTTGAGGCGTCGAGGCGTGCGGGGTCGAGGGTGGCGCTGACGCCCAGGCGTCGGGCGCGGGCGGCGTTGTCGAACTCGTCGTTGGCGAAGGGGGCGATGAGCATGGGCCGGCCGGCGCGCAGGGCCTGGGCGGTGGTGCCGATGCCGCCGTGGTGAACGGTGACCAGCGCTCGGGGCAGCAGCGCGGAGAAGGGGGCGAACCCGACGGCCAGCGCGTCGGGGCCGAGATCGTCCCGGGGCGGGGCGCCGACGAGCAGCGCACGCCGGCCCAGGCGCCGGCAGGCGGTCAGCGCGTGGGCGTAGAAGTCGCCGGCGTGGTGCACCACGCTGGTGCCCAGCGTGAAGACGACCGGCGGCGGTCCGCGGTCGATGAACGCTTCCAGCTCGGGCGGCAAGGGCCGCTGGTGGCCGCCGTCGTGCCACGAGAAACCGCAGATGCGCCCGTGGACCGGGTCGTCGGCGGCGGGCGGGCGGAAGCGCGGCGACCAGAGGCCCAGGTTGAGCCCGCGCCCGGAGATCTCGCCGACGAACGCGTGGCGCAGCGGCGGCAGGCCCAGGTCGCGCCGGGCGCGGTTGATGGCGGGATCGAAGACCCACCTGGCCGCGGCCCGGCCGACGGCCATGCGCACGCGCGCCAGCCAGCGGGGCAGGCGGTCGCGCTGGCGCTTGCGGTACTGGGACGGGTCGTGGCACGACATCCAGAACAACGGGGCGAGGGTGCCGACGGCCTCGGTCACGCCCTCGGTGCGCGCGGCCCAGCCGGCGGCCATGGCGATGAGGTGGCGCAGCACCAGGTTCACACCCTGCCGGCGGATGAGCCAGCGCGAGCGGGCGTACATCTCGCGCGACGGGGTCTCGACGAGCATGCGGACGACGTGGGCCGGGGCGCGGCGCGGGTGCACCAGGTCGGGGTGGGCGATGGCCCGGTCATACTCCTCGACGGTGCCGCAAGGCTCGAAGGCCAGGCCGGCGTCGGCGACGTGATCGCGGAACCTTGGGTTGGTCAGGACGGTGACGCGATGGCCCCGGGCAACCAACGCCCTGCCCACGCCGAGGTAGGGAAAGACGTCGCCCCCGGAGCCGATGGTGGCGATGAGCACGTGCACGGGGGCATGGTTGACGCGGCGCGGGCCCGGGGCAACGGCGGTCGGCGCATACCCTGCGGCATGCTGCTGCTGGGAGTGAACATCGACCACGTCGCGACGCTGCGCCAGGCACGCTACCGGGGCCAGGCCGGGCCGCTGCCGGGCGAGCCCGACCCGCTGCGGGCGGCGCACGAGGCCGAACTGGGCGGGGCGGACATCATCACCGTACACCTGCGCGAAGACCGCCGGCACATCCAGGACCGGGACCTCAAGGCCCTGGCGGCGTCGTGCCCGCTGCGGCTGAACCTGGAAATGGGGGCGACGGCCGAGATGGTGGGCATCGCGCTGGACCTCCGGCGTGCCGGCCCTGCGCCGCAGATGGCGACCCTGGTGCCCGAAGGGCGGCAGGAAGTGACGACCGAGGGCGGGCTGGACGTCGCGGGGCACGGCCCGGCGCTGCGGGAGATGGTGGCGCGGCTCAAGGCGGCGCCGGGGGGCATGACCGTCAGCGCGTTCATCGACGCCGACGAGCGGCAGGTCGAGGCGGCGCGGGCCGCCGGGTTCGACGCGTGCGAGCTGCACACGGGCCCGTACGCCGCGGCGTTCGCCTCGGCGGGCGGCGACTGGTCGTTGGGTTCGCTGCGACGGGAGCACCAGCGGCTGCTGGACGCGGGGCAGCGGGTGCGGTCGCTGGGGATGCGGCTGCACGCGGGGCACGCGCTGAACTACGCGAACGTCGGGGCGGTGGGGGCGATGCCGGGGATGGCCGAACTGCACATCGGGCACGCGATCGTCAGCCGCGCGGTGTTCACGGGGCTGCGCGAGGCGGTGGCGACGATGAAGCGGGCGATGGCCGGAGGCTGAGCGATGCGGCACGAGGGCGCGCAGGGGACCGAGCAGGTGGAGCGGTGGCGGCGGGTGCTGTACGCCGAGGTGCAGGCGACGGGGCGTGCGATCGAGTCGCTGCGCTCGGTGCCGGAGGGTTCGCGCGCGGGCGGTCCGTACGCCGAGGCGTGCCGGCGGCTGGCGCACGTGCAGATGGCGCGGCACGAGTGGCTGGCACGCCTGGGGCACGTGGAGCGGCGGCCGTGGGTGCAGTTCCCGGAGTGGGACGTGGAGACGACGCGAGCGGACGCCGCGCGTCTGGACGCGCTGTGGAGCGGGTACCTGGCATCGCTGGTGGATGCGGAGCTGCGCCGGCCGGTGCACTACGCCAGCACCGAGGGCACGCCGTGGTCGAGCACGGTGGACGACATCCTGACGCACGTGTTCAACCACTCGACGTACCACCGTGGGCAGATCGCGATGCTGGTTCGGGCGGCGGGGGGCGAACCGGCGAGCACCGACTACATCGTGCTGACACGCACGCGCCGGGAGGCTTGAACGTGGCGGTGATCGAGCCCAGGGCGTTGACGCTGCGCGACGGGGCGGCGCTGACGCTGCGGTGCGCCGAGGAAGGCGATGCGTTCGCGTCGCTGCGCCTGCGGCTGGAGACCACGCGCACGTGCCCGTACATCGCGTCGCTGCCGGAGGACGTGAACGAGAGCCCGTGGCAGCAGGCCGCGACGCTGCGGGGCTTTCGCGACGACCCGCGCGGGCTGCTGCTGTACGCGCAGGCGCCGGGCGGGGCGCTCGTGGGCGGGCTGGGGCTCAAGAGCAACGCGCGCCGGAAGTTGCAGCACTGGGTGGACCTGGGCATGGCGATCGTCCCCGCGTGGCAGGGCCGGGGCCTGGGGCGGGCGATGATCGAGGCGGCGCTGGATTTCGCGGCGGCGAACCCGCTGATCGAGAAGGTAACGCTCGGCGTGCTGCCGGAGAACGCGCGGGCGCACGGGCTGTACGTCTCGATGGGTTTTCGCGAGGAGGGGCGGCAGTACCGGCACCTGCGCCAGCCCGACGGCACGTACAGCGACCACGTCTTCATGGCGGTGTACGTCAAGCCGGGTGCAGCGCCGAGTGGATTTGAGACCTGGCGGGGTCGGTGAAACGGGCGGTCAGGGCTGGTCGCGCCGGGCGGTGAGCGCCGGCCCGTGGTCGTGGAGGGTGACGGACTCGGCCCGGCCAGAGACGATCTGGAACGCGAACCGCACGGACGGGACTCCGGCGGGGTAGAACGCGTCGGCCCCCAGGTGGTGCAGCCGGCGGGGGGCGTAGTCGCGGAAGACGAACTGCAACTGGGACTTCTCGAACGTGATCGAGAAGCGGTCTTCGGGCCCGGGCCCGAAAGCGTATCGGCCGGCGAGGGCGGCGAGTCGGTCCGGGCCGATCGGCTGTGTGGGCGGCGGCGGGTCGGCGTCGCCCAGCGCGACGAGGTAGTCGGTCACGGCGCCGGCGTCCGCGCCGCCGGCCCTGGCGTGGGCCAGAAGGGTGATGCCGTGCGGGCCGAGGCGGCGCTGCGAGCCGGGCTCGGCGGCGATGAGGGCCTTGACGGCGTCGAGCCGGCCCAGCATGGCCGACGCGAAGAGATCGGCGTGCGCGCCGCGTTCCAGGAGAAAGCGGGCGATGGCGGATTGGCCGGTGTGCGCGGCGGCGCCCAGGGGCGATTCCCAGTCGCCGAACCCCCAGTCCCAGCGGGCGTTGACGAGCGCCGGGTGGGCGTCGATCAGCTCGCGGACCCGGGCCTCGCGCCCGTGCGCGGCGCCGACAACGTCGCGCACCAGCGCCGGGTCCTGCTGCGGGAAGCCGGGCCAGGGCGACGAGGGGGCCTCGGGCGGGAGGGTTGGGCGCCCCGCGGCGAACGCGGGCAGGCCCAGGGCCGCCACGCCCAGCGCCGGGGCGCAGCGGATGAGATCGCGTCGGGTCAGGGGGTGGTTCATGGGAGCTCTGGTTGCGCGTGGGGATGGTCGGTGGCGGCCTGCGCCGTCGTTCCAACAGAAGATGCTCGAAACGCGGGGGCCCGCCGGGCAACAGGCTACCCTGAAACATGGGCACGACCATCGAGTTCCGCGGGTGCTACACGGCCATCGTGACCCCCTTTTCCGCCGACGGGGCGAGGGTGGACCTGGACCGGTTGCGCCGGCAGATCGCCGACCAGGCGGCCGAGGGCGTCACGGGAATCGTGGTCGCCGGGACGACCGGCGAGTCGCCGACGCTGACCGATGAGGAGTACAGGGCGCTGGCGGCGGCGGCGGTGAAGGCGGGGCGTGCCGCGGGCCTGACGGTGATCCTGGGCACGGGCAGCAACAGCACGCACCACGCGGTGGAACTGCAGCGCGCAGCGCGGGACCTGGGCGCGCACGCCGCGCTGTCGGTGAACCCCTACTACAACAAGCCGGGGCAGGAGGGGTTGTACCGCCACTTCATGGCCCAGGCCGACGCCTGCGACCTTCCGGTGGTGCTGTACAACATCCCGGGGCGCACGGGCGTGGCGCTGACGCCCGAGACGGTCGAGCGGCTGGCGAAGCACCCGAACATCCGGGCCGTGAAAGAGGCGACCGGCTCGACGGACTCGTGCGGGGAGATCGCGGCGCGCTGCCCGGGCCTGGCGGTGCTGTCGGGCGACGATTCGATGACGCTGCCGTTCGCGTCGGTGGGGGCGTTGGGGGTGGTGTCGGTGGTGTCGAACGTGGCGCCGGCGCGAACCAGCGGGCTGTGCGCGGCGTTTCTTCAGGGACGCTGGAGCGAAGCGCTGCGGATCCACCGGGAGTTGCTGCCGTTGTGCCGCGCGTTGTTCGTGGAGACCAACCCCATCCCGGTGAAGGCCGCGATGAAGGTGCTGGGCAAGGACACGGGCGTGCTTCGGCTGCCGATGACCGAGGCGCGGGCGGAGACGGTCGAGACGGTCCGGCGGGCGATGTCCGGCCTGGGCCTGTGCGGGTAAGCCCGGGCGCGATTCGGATTCCGCACGGGTCGCCAAATCGGCGCGGCGTGGTATCCTCATCGGCTGAGTGGGTGGAATCGAGTCGGCTGCCAATCCGGTCGGACGACGACCGGCATGTTCGAGGAAACGAAGAAGGGTTCGAGATGCCAAGGCAGGGGCCATCGTCGAATACGCGCCGGACGACCAGGCCGGCGGCGCAGGTCGAAGCCAAGGGCGATGCGCCCGCGGCGCGCCGGGGCCTGCCGGCGATCGAGTCGTACGACGATGCGCTGGCGAACCTGATGGCGCGGGTGGACCTGGAGCGGCAGCGCCAGGCGTCCGCGGTGAAGCACGCGTACAAGCTGGACCGGATGCGGGCGATCCTGGCGGAGCTGAAGAACCCGCAGGACGCGGTGCGGTGCGTGCACGTCGCGGGGACCAAGGGCAAGGGCAGCACGTGCGAGATGACGGCCAGCTGCCTGCAGGCGTGCGGGTACGCCGTGGGCCTGTACACCTCTCCGCACGTGGTGGACATCCGCGAGCGCGTGCGCCTGAACCGCAGGCCGATCACGCAGGCGGACTTTGCGCGCCTGGCCCGGGCGGTGGCCGGGGCCGCGGCGGCGGTGGAGGCCCGCCACGGGCAGGCGACGTTCTTCGAGATGATGACGGCGATGGCGTTCGTGTACTTCGCCGAGCAGGCGGTGGACGTTGCGGTGATCGAGGTGGGGCTCGGGGGCCTGCTGGACTGCACCAACGTGATCACGCCGGAGGTGTCGGCGGTGTCGCTGATCGGGTTCGACCACACGGACATCCTGGGCAACACGCTGGAGGAGATCGCGCTGCAGAAAGCGGGCATTTTCAAACCGGGCGTGCCGGCGCTGACGATCGAGCAGCCGCCGCAGGCGCTCAAGGCGATGCGGGAGTACGCCCAGAAGATCGGCGCGCCGCTGCAGGTGGTCGGCGAGGACATCGAGTTCAACTTCCGCTTCGAGTTCCAGGGCAACCTCGGGCCGGTGGCCCGCGTGAGCCTTACCACCGAGCGGTCGAACTTCGAGCACGTGCCGGTGCCGCTGCGGGGCGAGCACCAGGCGTACAACTGCGGGCTGGCGCTGGCGGTGCTGGACAAGCTGGCCGAGCGGGGATTCAACTGCCCCGAGGTGAAGGTGGCGCGGGGGCTGGAGCAGGTGACGCTGCCGGGGCGCTTCGAGGTGATCCCCGGCTCGCCCCGGCTGCTGCTGGACGTGGCGCACAACCCTGAGTCCGTGCGGGCGCTGATCAAGGCGATCGGGGCGTACCTCCAGTACGAGTCGCTGCTGGTGATCTTCGGGTGCGCCGCGGACAAGGACGTCGACGGCATGCTGCGCCACCTGGCGATGGGAGCCGACAAGGTGATCTTCACCCGGGTCGAGGGCAACGCCCGCGCCGCCAACCCGGCGGACCTGCAGCGCCGCTACGCCGAGATCAGCGGCAAGTCGGCCCAGACGGCGCCCAGCCTGCGGGCGGCGCTGGACCTGGCGCGCCCCGCCGTGGCCCGCGAGGACCTGGTGTGCATCACCGGGTCGTTCTACCTGGTCGGCGAGGCCAAGCGGCTGCAGGCCGAGGCGGCCGAGCGCGCCAAGGCCAGGCCGGCCGGCCGGCGATGACGGTGCGCGGGCACGCGCACGCCTCGTAGACTTGGGCCTCATGTCGCAGCCAGCCCCCTCGGGACCGATCGATCCGCACGCGCAGGCCGGGGGCGATGCGCCGCCGCACCGCTACGGCGCGGCCCTGGCCAACGCGATCGAGGCCAAGTGGCAGGCTCGGTGGAAGGAGCTGGGCACCTTCCGCACGCCCAACCCCGGCGAGCCCGGCTTCGACGCCTCGCGCCCCAAGAAGTTCGTGCTGGACATGTTCCCGTACCCGTCGGGGGTGGGCCTGCACGTCGGGCACCCGCTGGGGTACATCGCGACGGACATCTACGCCCGCTACCTTCGCATGACCGGCCACAACGTGCTGCACGCCATGGGCTACGACGCCTTCGGCCTTCCGGCCGAGCAGTACGCCGTGCAGACCAACACCCACCCCCGCATCACCACCGAGCGCAACATCGCCACCATGCGGACCCAGCTCGCCCGCCTTGGCCTGGCCCACGACGACCGCCGCTCGGTCAGCACCACCGACGAGGCCTTCTACCGCTGGACGCAGTGGATCTTCCTGAAGATCTACCACAGCTGGTACGACGCCGCGGCGGGCCGCGCCCGGCCCATCGACGAACTGGTCGCGCAGTACGAGCGCGGGGAGCGGCGCGTGCCCGGCGACGACCGGCCGTGGTCGCAGATCCCCGAGGGCGTTCGGCGCGGGGTGATCGACGGGCACCGCCTGGCGTACCTGGCCGAGGTGCCGGTGAACTGGTGCCCCGCCCTGGGCACGGTGCTGGCCAACGAGGAAGTGATCGACGGGCGGAGCGAGCGCGGGAACCACCCGGTGTACCGCCGCCCGCTGAAGCAATGGATGATGCGCATCACGGCCTACGCCGACCGCCTGCTGGACGACCTGAATCTGGTCGACTGGCCCGAGCCGGTGAAGATGATGCAGCGCAACTGGATCGGCCGCTCGCGCGGCGCGCACGTGGACTTCGCCTCCGGCAACCGGCGCATCCGCGTCTTCACCACCCGCCCCGACACGCTCTACGGCGCCACCTACATGGTGCTCAGCCCCGAGCACCCGCTGGTCGACGCCCTGACCACCGACAGGTACGGCGCCGGTCCCAGCGTGCCGCCGGTCAAGGCTGTGTTCCCGGGCGCGCAGGACCTTCTGGCCCGCGGGGCCTCGCCGCGGGAACTGGTCGCGGCGTACCGCGCGTTCGCTTCGGGTCGGACCGACGAGCAGCGGGGCGAGTCGGCGGAGAAGACCGGCGTGTTCATCGGCGCGTTCGCGGTGAACCCGGTGAACGAGCAGCGCATCCCGATCTTCATCGCCGACTACGTGCTGATGGGCTACGGCACGGGGGCGATCATGGCGGTGCCGGCGCACGACGAACGCGACTCCGCGTTCGCCGGCGTGTTCGGCCTGCCGGTGGTGCGGGTGGTGCGGCCGAGCTCGGGCGAGCCGACCGACGCGTGCTTCTCGGGCGACGGCATCGCGATCAACTCGCCGGCTATCGATGGTCTGCCGACCGAGCAGGCCAAGGAGAAGATCGGCGCGATCCTGGAGCAGCGCGCCCTGGGCAAGGCGGCGACGCTGTACAAGCTGCGCGACTGGCTCTTCTCGCGCCAGCGCTACTGGGGCGAGCCGTTCCCGATCGTGTTCGATGAGCAGGGCGTGCCGCACCCGCTGCCGGAATCGATGCTGCCGGTGCGCCTGCCGGAGATGCAGAACTTCCAGCCCGAGGCCTCGACCGACCCCGAGGCGCCGGCGCGCCCGCCGCTGGCCCGCGCCGCCGAGTGGGTGAGCGTAACGCTGGACCTGGGCGACGGGCGCGGCCCGCGCCGGTTCACCCGCGAGACCAACACGATGCCCAACTGGGCCGGCTCGTGCTGGTACTACCTGCGGTACCTCGACCCGGCGAACGACAGGGCGCTGGTCGCCCCCGAGGCCGAGCGGTACTGGATGGTCTCCCAGACGGCCGACGGTTCGCCCCACGCCGGCGGCGTGGACCTGTACGTCGGCGGCGTTGAGCACGCCGTGCTGCACCTGCTGTACGCGCGGTTCTGGCACAAGGTGCTCTTTGACCTCGGGCACGTCTCGACCCCCGAGCCGTTCGGGCGGCTGTTCAACCAGGGGTACATCCAGGCCGCGGCGTACACCGACGCGCGTGGGGCCTACGTCGAGGCGTCGCAGGTGATCGAGCGCGACGGCCGGTTCGTGCACGTCGATCCGAAGTCGGGCGTGGAGACGGAGGTGTCGCGCCAGTTCGGCAAGATGGGCAAGAGCCTGAAGAACGCGGTGACCCCGGACGACGTGTGCGCCGAGTACGGCTGCGACACGCTGCGGGTGTACGAGATGTCGATGGGCCCGCTGGAGGCCAGCAAGCCGTGGAACACGCGGGACATCTCGGGGGCGTACCGCTTCCTGCAGCGGGTGTGGCGCAATCTGGTGGACGAAGCGACGGGTGCGTTGCGCGTGGTCGATGGGCCGTGCCCCGAGCCGCTGCGCCGGGCGCTGCACCGGACCATCGACGGGGTGCGGCGCGACATGGCCGGCCTGGGCTTCAACACCGCCGTCGCGAAGCTGATCGAGTTCAACAACGAGCTGACCCGGCACGCGGCCGAGGGCGCGGGCGTGCCGCGCGAGGCGGCCGAGACGCTGGCGCTGCTGCTGGCCCCGCTGGCGCCGCACCTGGCCGAGGAACTGTGGGAGCGGCTGGGGCACGGCCGCGGCCTGGCGTTCCACCCGTTCCCCCAGGCCGATCCGGCGATGCTGGTGGACGACACGATCGAGATGCCGGTGCAGGTGCTCGGGAAGCTGCGCGGGGTGATCCAGGTTCCCGCCAAGGCCGACGCCAAGGCGGTCGAGGCGGCGGCCCTGGCCGACCCGAAGATCCGCTCGAGCATCGAGGGCAAGACGATCCGCAAGGTGATCGTCGTGCCGGGGAAGATGATCAACTTCGTGGTGGGCTGAGACGGGGTTCGCTCAGCGGGCGCGCTCCACGATGACCGGCACCACCGCGCGCGGCAGCCAGGCGGCGGCCGGGGAGCGCCACCACAGCACGCTCTCGGCGTCCAGCGCGGGCGGAGCATCGGCGGGCAGGTCCAGCACGATGAACTCCGCGGCGTCGGTGCTGAGCGCCACGGCGCGGAGCAGGGCTCGCAGCCCTGCCTCGTCGAGCTGCACGCGGGCCGCGTACACATCGTCGGCGTACACCGGTCGCTCGGGGATCAGCACGGGAACGCCGGCCGGCGGGGCCGCCGACGGGCGCGCCGCGCCGGGGGCCGAGCGGTCGCCGGCGGCGACGGTCGTGGGATCGGTCGTTTCGCCGGGGCGGGTCGAGCGCTGCGTCTGCAGCGCCAGCACCATGGTGTCGTACTGTCGCTGCAACGCGGCGATCGCCAGCCCGGCCTGGTCGGCCGGAAGTCGCTCGATGACGGCGCTCGCCGCCGAACGCCGGTGCCGCATCGATTCGAGCCGGGCCTGCGCCTGTTCGGGCTGACGCGCGGCGATCCGCACCGCCAGACGGCCCTGGCGGGCCAGGCGCACGGCCTCGTCGAGCGCCATGGGCGCCGCGGGCGCTCGCTCCGCGACGGCCGGGGCGGCGGGCGCATCGTTGGTGGCAACGGCGATGGGGTCCGGCACCGGGGCGGACTCCACGCCCCTGGGCGGCGGCGTCGCGGGCCCATCCCCCGAGCCGCGTGCCGGTGGGCGGGTGTCGGCGATCAGGCGCGTCGGCACGTCGGAGGGGCCGGAGGTCTGGCCGGTGTTGTCGCGGGCCACCAGCGGATCGCTGGGCCGGGGCGTCGGGCGCGTCCGGATCATCAACAGTCCGCCGCCGATCAGGATCGCGATGCCCGCGGCCACCGCCAGCCGACGCGACCACGGGCTGGCCAGCACGGCGGACACATGGCTTCGCCGGCGGGGCTGCAACGTCGAGATCGGGATCGTGCCGATCGCCGGCTCGTGCAACGACTCGGCGTGGCCGTTGAGCGCGACGGCGTCGAGCAGGCTCTGGCGTTCGAGCGTGGCTTCCACGCGGGAGAGCAGATCGCCCGGAGCTCGCACGGGGGCAAGGCCGCCCAGGGCCTCGCGGTCGGCGCGCATGGCTTCCAGCTCGGAAGCGATCGACGGATCGACGCGCATGGCGTGCCGGAGGCGCGCCAAGCGGTCGGCCGGGAGCGCCTCGCCCTCGACGAACGCCAGCGCGTCGGACTCGTCGAGTTGGAAGCGTTCCAGGTTCATGACGGTTCAAGGTTCGCGGGGGGTTCAGGCCGGGTCGGGACGGGCCGCCGGGCGCTCCAGGGTCTCGACGGCCGCGCGGAGCGCTGCGCGGGCCCGGAACAGCCGGCTCTTGACCGTGCCGACGGGCGTCCCGAGCACCTCGGCGATCTGGTCGTACTCGAGACCCTGCAGGTCGCGCAGCACCAGAATCGCGCGCTGCTCGGGGTCCAGGCCTTCCAAGGCCCGGGCCACGCGGCGCCGCTGTTCAGTTCGTTCGACGTTCGACGCGGCCGATGGTTCCCCGGCCGGAAGGGAATCCAGCACCGAACTCACCCGGCCAGAATCCGAATAACCCTCCCCCGTTTGGTGGGGAGCATCGAGGCTCGCGTGAGCGCGGTGCTTCTGGGCCCGCAGCCACGAGAGGCAGGTGTTCATGGCGACTCGGATCATCCAGGTGGAGAGCTTGCTCGACCCGTCAAAGGAATCGAGACCCTGCATGATCTTGACCATGGCGTCGTGGCACAGGTCGGCGGCGTGCTGCTGCGCCCGGTTGCCGCCGCCCAGGGTTCGAAAGCAGACCGCGTAGAGCCTGTCTTGATAGCGGGACAGCAACTCCCCCCAGCGGGCCCGGTCGCCGGATCGGATGGCCCGGACCAGGGCGAGTTCCCTGGCGTCGTCGCCGAGCGGGTTGGGTGGTTCGCCGGGCAGCACGTGAGCGATGGTATCGACCGAGCCCGCCGATCCCGTGTGTGCGGGCGGGGGCGATGGGACCGGTCAGGCGGTTCGTTCGGGCGCGACGGCGTCATCCGCCGCGGGCGGCCGGTTCGTATAGCCTTTGTTGGATTGTCCGGTGCGGCACGGCCGAGGGATGCAGCCATGAACCAGTTGCGCGAGGAACGTCGGGTGGCGAAGGTGGGGGGGTTGGCCGTGCTGGCGCTGGTGGCGGCGGCGGGGCTGGCCGGCTCCGCGTCGGCGCAGCCGGTGCGGAACCCCGGCGACGGACGGGCGCTCGACGGGGGTCTGAGTGCCACCGGCGACCGGTACAACACCAAGACCCGCGACATCAACGCCATGATCCGGTTCAACGAGGCCGTGATCAGCGGCAACGCCCCGGGGGGCAAGAGTTTCCGAGGCGGCACCAGCCTGTCCAGCACCACCGAGTTTCGCGGAGCGCTCGGCGGCCGGGGCACTTACGCGTTCGAGCGCGACGCGGCCTTGAGCGGCGCCGCGGCGCGGGGCATTCGATCGTCCTCGGCGCTGGACTACCTCTTCCGGGCCCAGACCGGCGGCATCAACCCGACCGGGCTCGACGCTGCGATCAACCCGCGCGATCCTCTGGCCGTCGGCGCCACCGGGCGGAGCATCCGCTCGGCGACGGGCGTTGACAGCCTCTCCAGCCGCCTGCCGACGATCATGGGGTATTCCCGCGACGAGCGCGGCAACGACACGTTCATCTCCGCTTCGCCGCTGGGCGGCGTGCGGGTGAACCCTCTGACGAACGAAGCGGGGTTGACCGGCCTGGAGCGCACCGTGCCCGGCGTGGTGCCCCCGACGGACTACCTGCGCCAGCGCGAACTGGACGCGCGCGCCCGGACCGATCCGAGATTGGACTCGCGCATCGACAAGCCCGACCTGCAACCCCCCGGGGCGCCGATCGACCCGCGCCTGCGCCCGGACGGCACGCCGCTGGCGCCGATCCTCGAGGACTTCCGCCAGCGCCGCGGCCCCGACCGCCCCGCCGACCCGCGCCCGTTGCTCGGTCCCGACGGTAGGCCCCTGCCGCCAGGCGCCGGGCCCGACGGCAAGCCGCTGCCCCCGGGCATCGGCCCGGACGGCAAACCGCGGAACCCCGACGGCTCGCAGCCGCGGCCGCCCGTCGGCGCTGCGCCGCAGGGGCCGGGCGCCGTGGCTCCCAGCGGCAAGCCGCAATGGCTGGAGGACTTGGACGTGCTGCGCGACCGCCTGCGCAAGCCAACCGAGGACCTGATGCCGCGCGCGGTTACGCCGCCGCCGGCGATCGGCCCGGACGGCAAGCCGCTGCCTGTGCCCGGCGCACGCCGACCCGGCGAAACGGGCGTGAAGGACCTGGCCGCGGCCGACGTGCTCAAGCGCATGGGCCCGCGGATCGATGCGCTGGCGGCCCCGGACGCGGCGTCGCTGGACCTGTACGGCCGCCTGATGCAGCGCGGGCAGGAGTTGATGAGCGCCGGGCGTTACTTCGACGCGGAAGAGGCGTTCGCCGGCGCGCTGGGCGCCAAGCGCGGGGATGTGCTGGCGCGGGTGGGGCGCATGCACGCGCAGCTGGGCGCCGGCCTGTTCCTGTCGGCGGCGGCGAGCATGCGCGAGCTGTTCACCGACCGGCCGGAGCTCGTGCCGGTTCGCTACGGCAGGGCGTCGATGATGACGAAGGAATGGGCGGCGGGCCAGGCCGAGCGGCTGAGCGCCGAGATCCGCCGGCCGACGGGCGTGATGGCCGACGACGCCGGCATGCTGCTGGCGTATCTGGGCGTGCAGTACGGCGAGCCGCTGTGGCTGGAGAACGGGCTGCAGGCGATGCGCACCCGGTTCCGCCCGGGCGGGGCCACAACGGCCGAGCTGGTCGAACTGCTCAGCGAGGTCTGGCCCGCCGTGATCCAGGCGGCCCCCAAGCCGCCCCCGGCGCCCCCCGAAGCGGTTCCCAACCCGCCCGACGAGCGGCGGCCGGGCGACCTGAACAAGTAGCACTCGGGTTATCGAACCCGACCCCTGCGCGGCGTGGCGGCGTGGCGCGCGTCAAGCGGGCGAAGCGCTGTCGAGCGTGAAGGTCCGAAGAATCGGCCGGGCGCGGTCGGGCGTTCAGGAGGGCGTTCGGGCGGTCGATGCAGCGTGGTGGCTCCGGAGGCCTCGGAGGACCGCGCCATGGCTCGACTCAGGCTCACCCTCACCCCGCTGGACGAACCGGCGCAGCGCGACGATGTGCTGCTGTTCCCGGCCCAGGCCCTGGCCGAGGCCCGGGCGCGGGTGGCGGCGCCGAACCTGCGGGCCGGCCTGCCGCCCCGGACGCGCGACTTGGTGACCCGGGTCGACGCGATGCTCGACGATCTGCAGCGCGGGCTCGACGGCCTGCGCGACCAGGTCGAGAACTACCGGTTCCCGGGACTGCCGCCGCCGGACGATCGCAAGCCCGCGGCGTGAGACCGGTCGTTACGACCTGATCCTGACAACCACGAGCGTGACGTCGTCGGCCGCCAGGCGGATGCCGACGAACTGGCGGAGCGTCCAGGACACGTGCTCGACGATGCGCTGGGCGGTGGCCCCGGGCTCGGCCCGCAGGAACTGGGCGATGGTGTCGCGG
>JAHCJH010000072.1 GCA_026126345.1 Phycisphaeraceae bacterium
GCCTCGATCTCGGCAACAACGCAGTACACGTACGACAACCAGGGGCGCCTCGCGACGGTGGTGGTCCCTTCAACCGCGGGAACGCGCACCAGCGCGACGACGTACGCCGCGATGGATGACCGCCGCATCGCGGTGCGGAACTACCCGCGGTACACCGGCGGCGGCAGCGGCTACTCCGGGCCGGTGGCGCTGCGGATCGAGAACCAGGCCGGGCACGCCGAGGTGGTGGCGACGATCCCGCAGGTCAGCGCGGGCGGCGAGCCGGTGGTCACCTCGCCGACCACGGACTGGACGGGCGTGGTGGTCAGCGCGTACAACGAATCGGGCACGCAACTGCTCAGCACCAAGGCCTTCCATGCCGGCATCACCGCCTATACCAGCGGCAGCCATGACCTGACGACCTACGGGTACGACGACATGGGCCGCACGCGGCGGGTGCAGGACCCGAGCGGGACCATCCGCCGGACGGTGTTCGACGGCCTGGGCCGGCCGACCGAATCGTGGATCGGCACCGACGACGCCGGAGACCCGGGCGGCTCGGGCACGGCCAACACCATGACCAAGGTCGCCACGACCGAATACGACGGCGGCGCCAGCGGGGGCAACGGCCACATCACCAAGCGCACCCAGGACCCCGACGGCAACTGGGCGACCACGGGCGACCAGCGGGTGACCACCTACACCCTGGATTACCGCGGCAGGGTGATCCTGCAGGTCAACCCCGTCGCCCCGCACGCGCTGTTCGTCTATGACGACCTCGGCCGGCCCACGGCGGCAGGGCAGTATTCGTCGGCCTCGGGCCTGAGCGTTACCAGCAGCCCCACCAGCGTCAGCACGAACCGGATCGGCCTGAGCGAGACGCTGTACGACGAGCGCGGCCAGGTGTACCGGACCATCCAGCACGAAGTGGTGCAGTCCGGCGGCGGCGCCGGCTCGCTGGGCGATGCGATCACCACCGACACCTGGTACGACGCCAACGGGCGGCCGATCAAGACCACCGGCGCCACGATCACCAAGACGGTGTACGACCGGCTGGGGCGGGTGCGGAGCACCTACGTGCTGGGCATGGTGAACGACAGTTCCTACGCCGACGCCGCGGCGCTTTCGGGCGACATCGTGCTGCACGAATCGCACACGGGCTATCACGCAACCAGCGGCAAGCCGCTGCTGACGTGGAGCGTGTCACGGGGCACCGCGGGCGTGAGCGGCAGCGGGAGCGACGGGGCGCTGGACACCAACGCCGACAACAACGACCTGGTGATCACGGGGTCGAACATCAAAGGTCGTGTGCAGTTCACGGCCGTGTGGTACGACGATTGGGACCGCGTGTCGGCCAGCGCCAACTACGGCCGGTACGGCATCGTGGGCAACGGCGCCGGATCGGTGACGTTCAACCGCTCGACGACGACGAGCCCACCGTCCCGGAGCGTGGATGTCCAGGTCACGTCGATCTCGTACGATGGATCGGGGCGGGTGCTGGACGTTACCGACGCCGCGGGCGCGGTGCAACGGACCGCGTACGACCATGCCGGCCGGCGCACCAAGGTGACGGAGAACTACACAGACGGCACGCCGGGCGGGGGCACGAACAACGATCAGGACCGCGTGACCGAGTACGCGTACACCAACGGCCTGCTCACGCTGGTGACCCGCAAGGGGAGCACCGATCAGCCGACGGCGTACGTGTACGGCACGGCCAAGAGCGGGTCCAACAGTTCGGCCATCGCCACGGGCCACCTGCTGCATTCCACGGTGGCGCCGAAGCAGTACGGCTCGCAGTCCAGCGGCGACCGCACGACGATCCGGGCGTACAACGCCCTGGGGCAGGTGACCGGGCAGTGGGACCCGGCCGGGAACGTGTTCCAGTACACCTACGACGCCGGCGGGCGGCAGACCGTCCGCGAGGTGACCACCGTCGCCTCCGGGTTCGACGGCACGGTGCGGAGCGTCCACACGGGGTACGATTCCCGCGGCATGGTCAGCTCGGTCCAGCAGCGCGACGGCTCGTCGGCGGTGCTCGACGAGGTCCAGTTCGTCTACGACAACTGGGGCAATGTCGCCTCGTTCATCCAGGACCCCGACTCGGCGGTGGGCGGCGGCGGCCGCGGGTCGTACTCGGTGGACCTGTCGTACGAGTACCTCGCGGCCGCGCGGACGGCCGGCGGCGCGGGGTGGCAGCAGGTGCGGGCGGTGTCGCAGAGCCAGCCGGGCGGGGTGACGGCGTCTTACGGCTACGACGATGCGAACGAGGATCTGGACTACCTCACGGGCCGGCTGAAGGTGGTGGACGATGGGTCGCTGCAGGTGGCGTGGTACTGGCACGCGGGGGCGGGGTCGGTCGAGACGGTGCAGTACCCCGAGCCGGAGGTCGAATCAGCGACATCGCTGACGTACATGGACCAGTTCCTCAAGCCGACGCGGGCGGCGTGGGAGCGGGTGGCGTCGGGGGTGGGCAAGAAGTTCTTCCACGTGGACCTGACGTACAACCAGGCGCAGCAGGTGGCGACGGTGGTGGACAACGTGCTGAAGTCGGGCTCCGGGGGCGGGGCGACGCGGCGGTTCGACGCGGCGCGGCAGTTCGACGGGCTGCGGCGGCTGCTGTCGCAGGAAGAGGGGCTGCTGGTGAGCGGGTCGATCAGCAGCACCAGCCGCGAGGAGATCTGGCAGCGGGACATCCTGGGCTTCACCACCCGCACGAAGCTGGACCTCAACGGCGACAAGGACTACGCGGACACCGACGAGTGGGACGACATCCGGGGGCGGGATTCGGGGTCGGAGCGGAACGAGCTCAAGACGCGGGACGTCAACGCCAACTCGACGGTGGACGTGACGCTGACCTACGACAAGAACGGCAACCTGACCAGCGACGGTGAGAAGCAAGACTACGTGTACAACCCCTGGTGCCAGTTGGTGTACGTCAAGGAAGTGGGCAGCGCGGTGGTCATCGCCGCGTACCGGTACAACGGGCTGGGGATGCGGATCAGCGAGCAGACCGATACGAATCGCGCGGCGGGCGACGGGTTGCCGGACAACGTGGTGGACAGTTACGACAGCGTTTTCTACATCGCCAACGATCTTCAGGGGCGGCGGGTGGCGACGTTCAGGGACAAGGACACGTATCCGAAGGAGACGTTCCTGTGGCACCCGGCGTCGGTGCGTGGGCCGGCGTTCGCGGGCGGGCCGCTGCTGCGGGATCGGAACGCATCGCTGTACGCGAACCCGGAGAAGTGGGACGGTGAGGCCGCGGGGAGCGTGCGCGATGAGCGCATGTATTACTGCACGGACCACCAGGGGAGCGTGGTGGCGCTGGTGGGGCCGGGTGGGGCGCTGGTGGAGCAGGCGCGGTACTCGGCCAACGGGGTGCCGTTCGGGCTGCCGCTGGGGGATGTGGATGCGGATGGCGACTGCGACGGCGCGGACGACACGCTGCACAAGCTGCTCTGGTCGCCGAGCGCGTACGACGTTCGCGGCGACCTGGACCTGGATGGGGATGTGGACTCGGCGGACTGGGCGATCGTCGCCGCCGGCGCGGGCGAGGTGCTGGGGTGGGGAGCGCTTTCAACGAGTGGCGTGCGGAGCGCGTTCGGCGGCCAGGCGTTCGAGTACCGTGAAGGCCTGTACGTCGCCGGAGCGGCCTGGTCCGCGTCGCTGGGTGTTGTTCTGACGGCGTGCTCGCCTGACGATAACTGGATTCGCAGGCCAGGAGACTGGGACATCACGCAAAGTCCAACGCCACCGGCACCTGCTCCGCTTCCAGGCTTGCGAGTTTGCTGTCGCCGGGTCGCGAGCGATCCCGGCGAACTCGGAGACACATGCAACTGGTTGTTCCGGCACTGCGAACTGCGCAACACATGTCCCACTTCGCGCGGGAGCAATGTTTGGGACGAATGGCCAGCCTATCGGGACACATCGTGTGAACGGAAATTGCCAAACGGCATTCCGTGTTGCCAAGCTTCGAGCGCCGAGATCGTGGAGTGCATTTACGCACAGATGAGGCGTCCAGGCCGGTGGCCATATCGCATCATCGGCAATAACTGCCAAACTGATATCATACACCAGCTTGGACGCTGTTGCCTTCGATCCACCTGGACTCCAAACTGGTACGCCGGAAGTGAGACGCCTTGTGTCTGTGTTCAATGGACCACCATCCGGATTCTGGTGCCATCCGATCCCGACCGTCGAGGGCCGAGCCCGCGATATTGGGAGGAGATCCGAGTTTGTGCAAAATACGATTGTGTGCCACGGTGGCGCGACGAAAGGCCACCCGCCACGTTGGCCCCGGATCAGCCCGTGCTGCCGACTGAGCGGCCTTGGCAGATGCCGACTGTGCCGTGAAGAACGAGGAAGAGTGATATGCACCGATGCACCGTTTATTTGTTATGCGTAACTAACGTGCTTCTCACGGTCGTGTTGATACTGGTTGCCGATTTCTCGACTTCGTGGAGCCGTCACTTCATGGAGGATCGTCTACTTTTCGAGCTCGCGCCGGGCGGCTCGCTTGGACGCTTTGTGCAGGAATCTCATCTGCCTGATTTTAGAGACACAGTTTTGGAACTATGGTCGACCCGTTCGGCTTGGCCGGCACTTCTCCCGAAATGCATAGCTTTTGTACTTGTTTTGACTAATGTGTGCGCGATCATTGTTACAGTGGGTCATCGCGGCAGGTGGCCCCGAGCTCGTCCCGAAGTCTGACGTGCCCCCGAAGTGACCGGAGCCGCGGGCGCGCGTCGGTGCGGGCGACGGGCGTTCCGTTCGAGGTTCTCTGGGCGTTGCATCGTGGGCAGGTGGATCAAGCCGCGGGCGGACGCCTCCTGCACCCCGTTGGGGTGCGGTGGTGATTGGGGGCGGGTGACCCAGGGTGCCGCTGCGCGGCACCCTGGGCTCTTGGCCGGCACCGCTTCGCGGTGCGGACGGATAGGAATGGCGCGAGAGGACGGGGCGCAGGGAACAGGGCCGAACGCCGCCGGCAAGACCGGGCCTCGCCCGCCCATGTCATGGGCGGGGAAGGCGAACGGAGCAGGGGATGGGTGGGCCTGCATCCAGATGCTGGCGCATCTGACAACCATCGGCCGCCCCCCCAACCCGCGGCGCGGGCGGGGGAGCCGGAGTCGCGCGTGTCGAGACGCGAGGGGAAGGCAGGGGAGACGGGGAAGTGCTGAGTGCCGAGTGCTGAGTGCTGAGTGCTGAGGGGGAGGGGAAGTCGCGAGTCGCGAGTGCCGAGTCGCGAGGGGAAGGCGGGGGACACGGGGAAGTGCTGAGTGCCGAGTGCCGAGTGCTGAGTGCTGAGGGGGAGGCAAGTCGCGAGACGCGAGGGCAGGGCAGGAAGGGCGCGGGGAGCAGGGCCGAGGGCCGAGGGCCGAGGGGGGAGAGGAGTGCGTCGAGTACCCCGTCGCTGACGCTCCGGGTTCGTTGGGAAGGCGGGCGGGGGGAGCGGGCCGTGGGGCATGGGGCACTAGACTGGGGTCTATGGAGCGACCGGCGGCATCGAAAGCCGAGCGAATCACCGCCGGTTCACTGCGCGGGGGGCTGGAGCCAACGGTGCGTCGGGTGGTGCCGCCGGTCACCGAGCCGCGACTGCTGCGGGCCGTGGACGAGCTGGCGCGACTGCTGCGCGACTCGGGCGACGTGGACAAAGCCGTTCGGCTCGGGCTGCGGCACGCCGCGGCACTTCTGGCGGCCGACGATCACTGCGCCGCGCTGCTGGTGCCGGGCACGGCGGGTGCGGCGATCGCCTTTTCGAACGATTCCCCGGACTCGGGCGCGTGGGACCGCGTGCAACTGGGCGAGTTTGCCCGTGGCGGGCGGACCGACGCGCCGGCGACGGTGGCGATGGCGCGGCTGAAGCGTCGCGGGCGGCCGTGGGGAGCGCTGGCGCTGCGGTGGCGGAGCGCCGAGCCCGACTGGGCGGCGCGCAACGCCCTGACGCGGATCGCGCAGGTGGTCAACGAAGCGGTCGAGCGCATCGAGCGGCGGCGCCTGGCGGAGGTTCGGGCACGGATCGACCGCAAAGTCATGGAGCAACTGCGGCCCAAGGACCTGTTCTACCAGATCCTCGACGGGCTCCGGTCGCTCACGGGGTACGACCATTCGGGGGCGCTGCTGGTGACCGACGCCGACGCGTCAACCCACGCCCATACCGCAGAGCTCGCCGCCGAGCAGCTGGCCTGGCGCAAGGGACGCAGCGGGCGCATCGGCGCCCGCGTGGCGGTGGACGACCGCTGGCGGACCGAACTTGCCGACGGGCGTGCCCGCGGCTATTCGTTCGACGGCGCCGTCTGGCACGGTTGGGACGACGGGTCGCCCCCGGCCCTGGCGCACTGGCTGGCCGAGGGGTTGCCGCCCGAACGGTCGGATACTCCGCGGGAGGCCGAAGCGATCATCGCGCCGCTGCACACGGGTCGGGAGCTTCTGGCGGTGCTGAAGATCTCGGCGCAGCACGCCGGATCGTTCGGGCCGTACGAGGCGGAACTGGTGCAGTCGTTCCTGCCGTACGCGCTGGTGGCGCTGCAGAACGCCCAGCGGACCGAGACCCTTCGGGACAAGATGCTGCAGGCCGAACGCAAACACGCCATGGCGGACCTGGCGCGGGGCGTTTCGCACGACATCAACAACGCGCTGGGGTCGGTGATCCCCCTGGTGCAGCAGATGCGGGCGGACCTGGAGTCCGGGCGCGCCGACCACGCGACACTCCGGGCCGATCTGGCGCACGTCGAGCGGGCGATGTCGGCCTGCTCGCGCATCTTCGGTGGCATGCTTCAATTCGCCCGGCGCTCGGCGGCGGACGGCGCGGGCCCCGGACGGCGCACGCGCGTGGAGCCGGCGCTGGACAGTGCGCTGGCGATCCTGGGCGAAGGTCTGCAGCGGCACGGCATCACCCTGGTGCGACGCATCGAGCCCGATCTGCCCGAGGTGCCTCTGGCCCAGTCGCAACTGGAGCAGGTGCTGCTGAACCTCATCGCCAACGCACGCGACGCGATGGCCGCGGCTGGCGGCGGAAAGGAGTTGTGTGTCGGCGCATCGCTGGAAGATTCCGGGGCGATGGTGCGGCTGGTGGTGGAGGACCGCGGCACGGGGATCGCGTCGGAACACCTGCCGCTGGTGCTGGAGCCGTTCTTCACAACCAAGGCGACGGGGACGGGCCTGGGGCTGGCGATCGTGCGGTCGATCGTGTGGCAGGGCCAGGGACGGGTGGAGGTCCACAGCCCGGCCTTCCCGGGCGAGCCTCGTCCCGGGGCCCGGATCGTGGTGCACCTTCCGGCCGCGCCGGCGGAGGGGCGGTAGATGCAACGCACCAGCGGCCGGGCGCGCATCCTGATCGTGGACGACGAACCGGGGATGCTCCGCGCGGCCGAGCGCATCCTGGCCGACGAGCACGAGGTGGTGACGGCCGGCCTGCCCAGCCGGGCCCTGGCCCAGGCGGTCGAGCGGCCGCCGGATCTGGTCGTGTGCGACATCCGCATGCCGGAGATGGACGGGTTCGAGCTGGTGACCGCCCTGCGCCGGACCTGCCCTGACCTGGACGTGATCTTCATGACCGGCTCGCACACCGATCCGGACGAGCACCTGGTGCGGGCGATCCGGGGGCAGGCGTTCTACTTCATCCAGAAGCCGTTCGACCGGCGGGTGCTTGCGGCGCTGGTGTCTCGCTGCCTGGAACTGCGGGCCCTGCGGCAGGCCGAACGTGCCCACACGCGCCGGCTGGAGCAGGAACTGGCCGAAGCGCGGGTGTTCCAGCGGGCGATGCTGGGCCCCGGCGAGGCGCGCCTGGGGCCGGTGCGCGTCGAGGCCCGGTGCGATGCGTGCAGCGAGCTGGGCGGAGACCTCTACGACGCCACTTTGACGCACGAGGGTCGCGTGGCGTTCGTGGTGGCCGATGTGCGCGGGCACGGCGCCAGCGCGGCGCTGTTGACGGCGGTGGTGAAGTCGGCGTTCCACGCGTCGGCCGGCGAGGGGTTCGACCCGCGCAAGGTTGCCGACCGTCTGGCCGAATCGATCGGGCCGTTCGGCGACGACCGGTTCATCACCGCGTTCATCGGGCGGCTGGATGTCGGGGCGGGCGTGCTGGAGTACGTCGGCGCCGGGCACCCGCCGGCGCTGCTGTGGGGGGCCCAGGAACCGGCGCGCCCGATCGAGTCGGCCGACCCCATCCTGTCGTCGGCCTTTCCGCGGGGCAGTTGGGCCGTGCACCGGACCACGCTGCCCCGGGGCTTCCGCCTGCTGGTCTACACCGACGGGCTGCCCGAGGCGGTGGGGGAGCGGCAGGGCGATTCGGCCTTCCTGGCCGGGGCGGTGCGCGAGGCGCCCGAGGGTGGCGCAGCGCTGATCGAGGCCCTTCGCCGGCGCGTGGCCGCGGCGCTCGGGGGCCGGCCCCAGAGCGACGACATCACGGTGCTGACGCTGTCGGCCGAAGATTGAGGAGCGTCAGCGGGCTGCGTCGGGACTCGCGCTTGCGCCGTGCGGCAGCGCCTTGCTCATGATCAGGCTGGTGTAGTTCGTCACGCCCCAGTCGTAGTGCTCGACGTCGCGGAACCCCCGGTTGCGGTAAAAGCGCACCAGCGCCGAGTCGGGCTCCGCGGTGCTCAGGGCCAGTTCGCGGAAGCCCAGCTCGGCGGCGCGGCGCTCGACCGCTTCAAGCAGCAGCAGCCCGATGCCGGAGCCCTGCATCGAGGGCTCCACGGCGAACTGCGAAAAGTTGCACACGTCCGGCCGCTGGAACCAGCGGGGGCCTTTGCCCCACGAGGGCTCCTGGAACATGATCGTGCCGACGATCCGCTCGCGCGCCCCGTCGGGGCCCGGCCCGGCGGCGATCGCGACGAAGCACTCGCCCTTGCTCACGCGGCTGCGGGTGACCTCGGGGCTCTGGTGGCTGGCCAGGGCGTGCAGGCCCATGGCTGTCTGCTTCGCGTACGCGCGGTGCAGCAGGTCGGTCAGGTCCGTGATGCTGTCGGTCGGCCGCAACCGGCGCACCACCACCGCGGGGTGGGCCGACGGAGTGCCGGCGGGAGCGGGGGGTGGTTCGGCCGCGGCGTGTGACTGGCTGGCGGGTTTCGCCGACATGGCCGGGACTCTAGACTCTTCGGCGCATGCGCAGCGGCGGACGCAACGCGACCGACACCCTCCCGGCCCCGACGGGGCCCGTGCCGAACGCCGGCGCCGTGCGTGTGCGCGTGCGCTACTGCGAGTGCGACCCGATGAACGTGGCGCACCACGCGGCGTACGTGCCCTGGCTGGAGATGGGGCGGACGGAGCTGCTCCGCGCCGCCGGGGTGACCTATGCGCAGATGGAGGCGGCCGGCGTCTACCTGGTGATCACGCGCCTGGAGTGCAGGTACCACGCGCCGGCGCGGTACGACGATCTGCTGGAGGTGCGCACGACGGTGGTCCGGGCCACCCGCGTGAAGATCGACCACGCGTACGAGGCGGTGCGGATCGACGAGGCGACGGGCACGCCGGGGCCCGTGACCATGAGCGCCTCGAGCACCCTGGCGTGCGTGGATGCGCACGGCAAGGTGCGCGAACTGCCCTCGTGGCTGGCGGGTGCGCCGTGAGCACGCCCGCCGAACCGGGCGTCGCCCGGCCGGTGCGGCTGCGCAACGCCCTCTGCGAACGGTGCGGCTACCACGTCAGCGGGGTTGAGTTGCGCTCCGGGCTGTTCGTCTGCCCGGAGTGCGGAACGCCCAACCGGGTGCTCGCCCGGCCGCGACCTGAGCCGGGTCGGCTCCACGTGTACCTGTGGTGGGTGGTGCGGGTGGGCCTGCTCGCCGGACCGGCCCTGATGTTGTGGTGGCTGATGCAGTAGGGGGATTGCAACCGGGCGTTCGGCATGTGCTAGGAGTACAAGGGTGGGCGCCGGGTGGCCGCTAGCATCAAGCCGGTGATGGCGGGGCCGGTGGGGGGCATGGCTGTGTCGGTGCACGAGTCGGATGGAGCCGACGACCAACCACAACCCGAAGTCTCAAACGCAAACCGTCGCGGCGGGCGGGGCGTTGGCCGCGCTGGCCGGGCCGGGGGTCCAGTCGCCGCCGCGCCGGCGATGGCGCTGGTGGGTGCGCGGGGTGGTGGTGGTGCTGGTGCTGATCCCGGTGGTGCTTGCGGTGCTGACGCAGGGGCCGGTGCCCGCGGCGGTGCTGCGCGCGTACGTGCGGTCGAACCTGGGGCTGGAGTTCGACGCCGACTGGGTGTCGCTGAAGCTCGACGGACGGCTGGTCGTGTCTGGCATGACGCTTCGGGCCCCGGCGATCGCCGGGGCGCCGGGCCGGTTCCTGGCGGCTCGCCGGGTGGAACTGGACCTGGACCTGGCGCGGCTGATGGCCCTGGAAGTCGCACCCACGCACGCGCGCGTGCAGGGCCCGGTGTTCCGCTTCTCGCAATCGCAGACCGACGGCGTGCTCAACGTGGCCAGCATCCGCCTGCCGCCGGGGTCCGCCGGCGGGGCGCGCCTGCCCCGGATCGACGTCGAAGATGGCTCGGTGGAATTCGGTGAGCACAACGGCGGCGACTTCCGGGCGCTGATGTCGCTGGGCGTTCGGGGGTTCGTGGCGCCGCGCGCTGCAGCGGTCGCGGCGTACCGCCTGCGGCTGGTGCAGACCGGCGGCGACAACCTGGCGTCGGTGGCGCCGCCCGCGGACGGTTCGGGCGCCGGGCCGGGGGCGCCGGTCCCGGCGGGGGCGGTGGTGCTCGACGGGACGCTCGACCTGCGCTCGGGGGCGGGCGATCTGTCGCTGTCGGGCATCGAGCTGGCGAAATGGACCGCTGAGCGCATCCCGACGCAGTACCGCGAGGTGTGGAAGGGGCTGGAGATGCGCGGGCAGATCGCGCGCACGCGGTTCCAGTTCACCGGGTCGCGGATGGCCGTCACGCTGGACCTGAAGAACGTGGCGATGCGGCCGCCGATCGTCGCCGGCCAGGCGGAGATCATGGGCGACCACCGCCCGCGGATGGACGACGTCGAGGGCACGTTGCGGTTCACGCCCGCCGGCTTCGAGGCGGACCTGCGGGGCACCTTCGAGGCGCAGCCGTGCCAGGTGTTCCTGCGGACCGAAGGGCTCGGACTGGACGCGGCCTATTCGGCGACGCTCACCAGCCGCAACGCGACGCTGGATTTCTCGCCGCGAATCCTGCGGTTCCTCCCGGGCGTGGTGAAGGACAACCTCGAGCGGCTCGGGTGGCCGCAGGGAACGATGTCGGCCGGGATCACGATCCGGCGGACGGCCCGCGTCGAGGGTCAGCCGCCGGCGGACGCGACGATCGCCGGGACGCTGACGTTCGACGTTGACCGCATCGCCTACTCGGTGTTCCCGTACGCGTTCGGGCAGGTGCACGCGATCCTGACGTTCGACGAGACCCAGGTTCGGCTGGTCAGCGCGACGGGCGTGGCCGAGTCCGGAGCGCGGATGTTCGCCGAAGGGCGCTTCGCGCCGCCGGACGAGACGGCCGCGTGCGAACTGTCGGTCACCGTCGTCGACGTGCCGATCGACGACTCCGTTCGCAGCGCCATCGACCGCTCGCGCGCCGCGGGCATCCACTACGCGCTGTTCAGCCAGAGCAAGTACGAGGAACTGCTGGCGCAGGGCCTCGTGATCAGCCCGGCGCAGCGCCAGCGGCTCGCAACGCGACTGGCGCAGATCAAGGCCGGCATCGCCGAGGACCGGCTGGACCCCGCCGACGCCGGGCTGAGCATCGAGGAGATGAACCGACGCCTGGCCCGACCGACGTTCGAGGTCGGCGGCGAGATCCGCACCGTGGCGGTGAAGGTCGAGCGTGCCCAGGGACCGGTGCAGCCGACCCACACGACCGTGGACGTGGACTTCCGCCGGGCGGGCCTGCTGCCGCAGGTGTTCCCGTACCCCATCGTGGCCGAGGATCTGCGCCTGCGGATCGAGGACGACCGGGCGACCCTGCTCGGCGATCAGTTCCGGGGGCTCAACGGCGGCACGGCCAGCGTGAAGGGCCTGGCCCAGTTTCACCCGCCGACCACCGACGACACGTCGATCCGGTTCAGCACGGAGATCAGGGTCGAGGCGGCCGACCTGCCGATCGACGATCTGGTGATCTTCGCCGTGCCCGAGGGGCGGCTCGACCTGGGGGCGCGCCTCACGATGGGCCCCCCGGAGCCGCGGGCCAAGGACGCCTTCAGCGCCAAGCACGTGCTGCGGACGCTGGGGCTGGAAGGGCCGGTGGACTGCGTGGCGGCGCTCAACACCGACGCCGAGGGGGCGACCAGGTTCTCCATCGGCGTCGATCTGAAAGGGATGACGGCGCTGCCGCGCCACGAGCGGACCGGCCTGCCGATGATGGCGACGAACATCAACGGACGCGTGAGCGTGAGCGACGAGGCCGTCCGAGTGGAGTCGCTCGAAGGGCTCATCATGCCCTCGGACATGGGGCTGGCGGGGCTGGCGGCGCTGGCCGACGCCGGGCAGTTCGCGATCCGCGGCTCCTACGACTTCGGCAACCGCGGCCGTCAGGCCGGCTTCGATGCGCACCTGTCGGCACGCGACTACGACGTCACGCTGGCGCTGGAAGACGTGCTGCGGGCGGTGGCGCCCGGCGTGGCCGATGCGCTGTCGCAGGTGCGTTCAACCCACAGCCCGTCGGGAAGGATCGACGGCGAGGTCGTGCTGACGGCGCCCGCGGGCGGCCAGATGGCGCTGGACGTGCGCCTGTCGCGGGCACGCGACCTCGGGCTGGACGTCCTGGGCGGCCGCCTGCACGCGGCCCTGGAGTCCGGGGTGGCCCGCGTTACCGCCTCGGCGCTGACCGGCGAGTCGCTCGCCGGCGCGGAACTGGCCTTCGACAACTGCCGCGGCTTCGTGACCATGGGCGAAGAGGCCCCGTGCGCGTTCACGCTCGACGGCCGGGTGCGGCTGGGCGGCGACCGGCAGGCCGGCACGGACCGCCTGGCGGTGCTGCGGCCGGTTCGGGCGGAGGTCGCCGGCGCACGCATCCACTCCGGGCTGGCGCGGTCCATCATGGGTCTGCTGGGGGCGGGGTCGCTGGCGGGCGATCTCGAGGGCGCCCAATTGCGCGGACAGTTCGACGCGACGGTGGAGCTGCTGCCCCGGCCCGGTGGTGCGGGGCCGGAGGATTGGAAGGTCAAGGCGGCGGTGCGCCCGGCGTGGGCCGAGGTGGTGATGAAGGGCGTGCCCCTGCGCGTGTCGCAGATGAGCGGGGCGGTGACCCTGGACGATGCGGCGGGCACGGTCGATCGCCTGGCGTTCAAGGCCGACGATTGGGCGGCGATGATCGACGGCACGTGGGGCATCGGGCCGGAGCCGGCGCCGGGCGCCGAGCGCACCTGGACGCTCGACTCGCGCTTCACCCTCGACGCCGACGGCCTGCCGCCCGACCTCATGGCGCTGCTGCCCGACGCGGTGCGCTCGGCGCTGCGGGAGGCGGGCGTGTCGGTCTCGGGCGCGGTGTGGACGAGCGACGCGGCGCTGCGCCTGGCGGGCGATGACGCGGGGCGGCTTCGCGTAGGCCTGGACGCGGCGATCGACTTCATCGGCCTGTCGGCGGACGCCGGGCTGGCGATCGAGGAGTGCAACGGGGTGGTGGGCGTGCGCGCGGACAAGGAGTTCCACGGCTCGCCCTCGCTGGAACTGTCGCTCTTCGGCGAGTCGATGCGCGTCGAGGGCGTGAAGGTCACCGCCGCGACCGCGCTGCTGGTTTCCGGTGTGGAGCCCGGCGTGGTCGAGCTGCGCTCCATGTCGGGCGCTTGCCACGGCGGCCGGATCAGCGGGCGGGCTTCGGTGGTGGAGCAGCAGGCCGGGCCGGCGCGGTACGCCGCGTCCGTGGATCTGGCGGGCGTGCGGTTCGCGGACATCCTGGCCGACTTGCGGCGTCGTTCGAGCCACGGTCCGGAGGGCTCCGGCACGGCGACGGCGACCGGCGCGCCCGAGTCGGGTGCCGCGCCGATCATCGACGCGGACGAGCGGCCGGGCGATCCGTCGCGCGGGTTCGTGGACGCGACGATCTCGCTGACGGGTCGGGCGGGCCAGAACGAGGCGCGGCAGGGGCGCGGCTCGGTCCGGATCGCGGGCGGCGTGGTGCTGAGCATCCCGGGGATCGTGCCGCTGGTGGAGCTGAGCAACCTGCAGTTGCCGCTGGGCGAGCGGCTGGACTTCGCGCAGGCGGTGTTCTGGCTCCGGGGCGATCGGGTGGTGTTCGACGAGCTCCAGGTGCTTTCGCGGTCGCTGGCGATCGTCGGCGACGGCGAGGTGCGGCTGCCGGACTTCGGACTCGACCTGCGGTTCAACTCGGCCGGCCGAGCGCGGCTGCCGCTGCTCTCGGACGTCTACGAGGCGCTCCGCAACGAACTCATCACCACCGTGGTCTCCGGCACGCTGCGCGACCCGCGCTTCAGCGTGGAGCAGTTGTCGGGCACGCGCCGCCTCATCGGCCGGATGCTCGGGCTGATCCCGGACAACT
>JAHCJH010000073.1 GCA_026126345.1 Phycisphaeraceae bacterium
GCCACTGCGACAGGTCGGCCGAATCGCCGACGGTGCCGAGCGGTTGTGGGGCCTTGCACTGGTCGCAGTGATGCTCGCCGCGATTGCAGTCGTGATCCGGTTGCGGCTGGCCACCGGTCGGAACCGGCATTTGGGGGCTTGGGGCGTTGCCGGACTTGGAGCAGCAGTCGTCACCCGCGCTGGACGAAGGTGCGACGGCATGGGCGCGCTCGGCACCGGGAGCATGCACGGGCACGACGGCCGCGCGGGCGCAGCAGCACAGCGGCGCCAACACGCCGTAGCAGAGCACCAGCAGCCAGACGGTCGCCTGCCTCACGTCATAACTCTACACCCGGAAGCGGCGGGCGGTTCGCGCCCGGATCGGGCGGGGTGTCGGCACGCGGCCGATCTCCGAACCGTGAGCGCGTTGGTTCGGCGGTCGTCCGCGTCCGATAGTCCGGCCGCGCGGCTCAAGGCACGAAGAAACTCAGGTGCAGTTCGCCGTGACGAAGGTTGATCTCCGTCCATTGGTGCCGCGTCACCGGGCCGAAGGCCGGGTCGTCGTGCACGGGGTCCAGCGTCTTCAAGCGCAGCGCCGCGGCTTCGAGCCGGGCCAGGCCGACGTCCGGGGGCGCTTCTTCAGTGGCCAGCGTTCCCCCGGGAATACCCGGCAGGTTCTCGCCGGGGCGCATGGTCGCCCGCATCAGGCGCGGCAAGGCCGCCCTGGCCTGGAGTTTGAACGACTCGGGCAGCACCAGTTCCGGCGGGTAGCCCAGGTATGGGTAGTCGATCCAAGCCGCCAGATGGTTCAGCGCCTGGCCGATGGACCAGTTGCCCAGCCGGCGCAAGCGCCAGCCGGCGGCGACGCAGGCCCGGGCGTCGGCGAGCATCGAGTCCACGTCGGCGAAGCGAAGTTCACGCCGACCCTGCACGGTGCTCGTGTCGATCATGGCGGGTTCATCCCGTGGCGTTGGCGTGTCTTGCGGCGGCGACGGTCTCGAGTTCCTCGACGATGCTCGAATGCTCGGCCTCGCGGGCGACCAGGTCGCCCAGGCGACGCGCGGCGGCCCGGAACGCCGGCTCGAGGAGCAGCCGTTCGCACGCGTTCCGAATGTCGTGCACGGGCGCATCGGGCAGCAGCGAGAGGCCGGCGCCGCGCTCGGTGATGCGGACGGGTTGTCGTGCTGGTCGCGCCCGTGGGGCAGCACGAGCATCGGAGCGCGCCCGACCAGCGCCCGCATGACGGTGCCGTGCCCGCCGTGGGTCACGGCCAGGGCGGCGCAGCGCATCACCTCGCCGTGCGGCGCGCTCTCGATGATCACGCAGTTGTCGGCGGGGCGCAGGCGATCCGGGGCGATCGACTGTCCCAGCGTGACCAGCACCCGGGCCGGCAGAGGGGCCAGGGCGTCGATGACCTTCTGCAGGACCGCACCGTGGTTCTGGAACGTGGTGGAGAAACTCACGGCGATCATGGGGCGCGGGTCGTCCTGCGGCCACGGCGAGCGCCAGGGCCGCGCCCAGGACGGCTCGGCCAGTTGCGGACCCACGTAGCGCACGCGCTCGGGCAGGCGATCGCTCGGGAAGTCAAAGGCCCGCGCCGTCGCCAGCAGCTCGAGCTCGGCCTCGTCGAACTGATCGAACACCCGCGCCAGCGGCCCCAGCCCGATCGCCGCGCGAGCGTCGTTGAGCGCCGGCAGCCCCACGTCGAACATGGCCGAGACGCCCGCGGCCAGTTCGTCCAGGACGGCGCGATCCTGCTCGGTGCGCGCCGGCGGCAGGCCCGGGCCGATCGCCGGAACGCCCGGCAAGGGGCGGATGCTCAGGTTGGCGCTGAGGATCACGAACCGTTGACCGGCCCGCTCGCACGCCGCCATGATGCCGGGCAGCATCTCGCTGCTGACGACCAGGTCGGCCGGCTCGCGGCTGAGTTCGTCGAGCGTGTCCAGGGCGTAGTCGGCGGCGCGTCCGCACCACAGGTCGCGGATTACCTGCGCGATGCCCGCCTGGGGCGTGGGCTCGGCCCAATCTCGCAGCAGGTGCTGGCTGTCGGGCGTGCGGTCGGCTCGGTTGGGCGCCCGCCGCCAGGAGCGGAACTCGGCCCCGGCACGCTCGGCGTCGGCGCGGTTGCACGCGTCGCTCATGAACCGCACGCGGTGGCCCCTGGCCGCGAGCTTGCGGGCCACTTCAACCGCCGGGCCGACGTTGCCGCCGCCCTCCCACGTCGCGAACAGGAAATTCATGGTCACGCTGATTCTCCGTGTCGTGGCGCGGGAGTGCCGGCGCTGCGGGCCCCGAACTGCGCCAGCACCGCCCGCACGTGCAGGAGCATTCCCTCGGCGGTCGCCGCGGCGCTGCGCCCCATGTCGCGCCGCAGCAGCTTCCAGGTGTACACGTCGGTGGCGATCACCAGGGCATCGACGGCACGCGTCCGCGCGCCGGGGGGCATGTCGGGCAGGCAGGGGCCCAGCACCAGCTCGACCCACGCCCGGTGCGACCGACGGCCGAGCTCCAGGCACGGCCGCACCGCCGGGTGCCGCTCTTCCAGCGCCAGCCAGCGGATCACCGCATCGCCGATCGCTTCGTAGTCGGCGGCGAGGTTCGCCACCGCGCGCCGGACATCGCCGATGGGCGTCTGGCGGCGGCGATCGACGTCGGCTTCCAGCAGTTTCGCGGCCTCGGCCAGCAGGCCTTGCTTGTCGCCGAAACGGCGGATGACAGTCTGCACCGTCACGCCGGCGTCGGCGGCGATGGTGTCGAGCGTGATCTCGTCTGGCCACTGGCTGAGCATGCGGCGGTAAAAGGCCTCGACGATGCGCCGGGCGGTCGCCTCGGCGGCGCGGGCGCGGGCGCCCTGCACGTAGGGGCGCCGGGGGCGAAGGACTGGGGTGTGCCGATTCATGTGAGTAACACTAACACCAAAATCGGCGGAGTCAAGTGGGGCGTGGCGGGTGCGGTGGCGTGGCGGGATGGTGGGGGCGGGGAGGTCGATGGCGGAGCCCGCGCGACGGAGAACGGGCGAGCCGTCGGCTCCGGAGAACCGGGCGCGAGGATTGGGCGATGGAGGCCGTTGCCTGGGTGGCGCTCGCGGCCGACGGGGGCCGGAGGCAATCGCGGGCAGAATCGTGGCGTGATGGATACGACGGCGGCGCAGGCTCGACGGCGGGGCGTGGCGGTCCTCCGCAGGACCACGCGGACACCGGGCTCGCAGGAGGCGCCGGACCGTGCACTCGCGCTCGCGAGGGGGGCGAGCGCGGGTGCGCGGGCCCGGAGTTCATGGCAATGGAATGCCCCCCGAAGGACTCGAACCTTCGACCCGCTGATTAAGAGTCAGCTGCTCTACCAACTGAGCTAGGGAGGCGTTGCCCGGCGGTGCCGGGCGGTGGGAGGCCAGTATAGGCGGTGGGGGCGCTTTGGGGCGTGGACACCCGACCTCAGCGTCGCCGCGGCCCGATCCACGCCGAGGTTCGTTCTGGTGCCATCGGGCGGCAGCCGGTCACATCCGGTCCCATTGGTCCTCTTCGGTCCCGTCGGGCCACGCCCGCCCCCGCCAGCCCACGGGCGGACCGTCGGCTCGGCACCGTCGGCACGCCGCCGACAGGCGTTGACCCGTCTGCCGGCCGGTTCTACCCTTCCCTCCCGGGGTTCATGTATCCTGGCGCTTCCGCTGCCCGGCCGCAGATCCGCGAGGTACCCGCCATGCTTCCCAATCAGGAAGATCTCCAGCTACCGCACGCGTCAGCGTCGCTGCTCGCACCACGCTGGGCAGTTGTTCACGGTGGCGCAGGACCGGTGTCGGGCTTCCCGAAGCACCACCGCGGCCGGGCGACAGCGTATGTGCGTCCGGGCCTGCGGATCAGCGTGCCGGAAGCTGGGCATCGGCGTCGAGTGGCAAGGCCTAAGCCCCGTGCGTCTGTGCGTTGACGTCATGGGCGGAGACCACGCCCCCGACGCGATCATCAAAGGGTGCATCCAAGCGCTCGACACGCTCGAGCCGGGCGATCGGCTGGTGTTGGTCGGCGACCGTGGGGTGATCCGCGATTACTTCCGCGTCCAGGCGCGCTCCATGGACCGGATCGACATCGTGCACACCACAGAGGTGATCGGCATGGACGAGTCGCCGGTGGACTCGGTGCGCACCAAGAAGGACTCGTCGATCGTCGTCTCGGCGCTCATGGGCTCGCACAAGCGCGACGGCACGGGCGACCGCTGCGATGCGGTGATCTCCGCGGGCAACACCGGGGCGTGCGTCTCGGCGGCGACCATGCACATGCGGCGGCTGCCGGGCGTTCACCGCCCGGGCATCGCGGTGACGATCCCGACGTTTCACGGGCCGGTGGTGCTGTCCGACGCCGGGGCCAACCCCGAGCCCCGCCCGCAGCACCTGTGGCAGTACGGCCTGATGGCCGAGTGCGTGGCCAACCGCATCCACCGCAAGGACCGCCCGCGCGTGGCGGTGATGAACATCGGCGCCGAGGAGGGCAAGGGGACCGACCTGATTCAGGAGACGGCCGCGCTGTGCAAGCGCACCCCCGGGCTGAACTACATCGGCTACGTCGAGGGGCGCGACATCTTCGAGGGCGTGGCGGACGTGATCATCACCGACGGGCTGGTGGGCAACACGCTGCTGAAGATGGCCGAGGGCATGGCCAAGAGCCTGATCAACGGCATCGTGACCGAGATCATGACGGCCGACCCGGACCTGATGCTGCAGCTCGAGCCGATCTTCAAGCACATGTTCAAGAAGAACGACTATCACGAGCACGGCGGGGCGCCGCTCTTGGGGGTCAACGGGCTGTACATGATCGCCCACGGTTCGAGCGAGGCCCGGAGCATTCGCTCGGCGCTGGTGCAGACCCGCACGTACGTCAAGTCCGGGCTCAACGAGGCGATCGTGGCCCGCCTGGCCGCCGTCGAGGCGGCGATGGGCCCGGTCGAGGTTCCGGCCTGAGCCCCGCGGCCCGGGCTACCGTCTGACGCATGTCCGTCCAGCCCAAGCCAGTCCCGATGCCGCCGGTCATTCCCCGTCGCGGGGTGCGCATCGCCGGCACGGGGTCGGCCCTGCCGTCGCGGGTCGTTTCCAACGACGATCTGGCGGGCGTAATCGACACCACCGACGAGTGGATCGTGCAGCGCACCGGCATCCGCACGCGGCACGTCTGCGACCCCAAGAAGGGCGAGAGCAACCTGACGCTCTGCACCGAGGCCCTGCGCCGGGCCCTGGCCAAGGCCGGCATGCAGGCCAGCGACCTCGACCTGATCATCTGCGGCACCATCACCCAGGACATGCGCTGCCCCAGCACCGCCTGCCTGGTCGCGGCGGAACTCAAGGCCGGCACGGCGGCGGCGTGGGACCTGGGGGCCGCGTGCTGCGGGTTCGTGTACAGCCTCAACGCGGCGCACGACCTGATCCGCGTCGGCACGCACAAGGCGATCGGCGTGATCGGGGCCGACACCGTGAGCGTGCTGGTGGACTACACGAACCGGGGCGTGTGCATTCTCTTCGGGGACGCGGCGGGCGCGGCGGTGCTGACGGCGACCGACGATGCGAGCAAGGGGTGCCTCGCGCAGGTCAACCACGCCGACGGCACGGGGTGGCGGGACCTGTTCCAGCCGGCGTGGGACGTGCAGATCGCCCCGGGCGCCGACCGGACGATGGTCCGGCCCGGATGCCTGCAGATGAACGGGCGGGAGATCTACCGCTTCGCGGTGGGAACGTTTCAGGAACTGATCGCCGAGACGCTGGCCAAGGCCGGGCTGACGCCGCAGGACGTGGATCACTTCGTATGCCACCAGAGCAACCTGCGGATCCTGGAGGCGGCGCGCGAGCGGTTCGGCATTCCGGCCGAGAAGATGTACGTGAACATCGACCGCGTGGGGAATTCTTCGGCCGGGTCGGTGCCGCTGTGCTTTGACGAAATGCGGTCCAAGGGAATGGTCCGCGAGGGGCAGATCGTGATGTTCCTGGGCTTCGGCGCGGGCCTGACGTGGGCCAGCAGCGTCTGGCGGGTCTGATCCTGGAATCGCCCCATCCCCGCAGACGCCGGGGCCGGAAAGTCCCTAAACTGCTGGCATGAATCCCGCCCGGATCATCCTGTGCCCCGGCCAGGGCGCTCAGGCCGTCGGCATGGCCAAGGCCTGGTGCGACCGTTCGCCCGAGGCCCGGCGCGTGTTCGACGAGGCCGACCGAGTGCTGGCCGGCCGGCTGCCGGGCGGGGCGCGACTGTCGGACCTGTGCTTCGCCGGCCCGGCCGAGGCGCTGAATCGGACGGACGTGTCCCAGCCGGCGATCTACACGGCGTCGGTCGCGTGCTGGCACGCGCTGATGGCCGGGTGGCAGGCCGGTTCGCTGGAAGAGACGCGCGCGATCGCCGGTGCGGGGCTTTCGCTCGGCGAGTACACGGCGCTGCACATTGCCGGGTGCTTCTCGTTCGCCGACGGGCTGAACCTCGTGGCCCTGCGCGGGGCGGCGATGCAGAGCGCGGCCGAGGCGGCGCCCTCGGGCATGGTGGCGCTGATCGGCGCCGACGAAGCGCAGGCCACGCGGGTGTGCGCCGAGGCGCTGGCGGCGGCCGGCCCGGGTCAGGTGCTGGTGTGCGCCAACTTCAACGCGCCGGGGCAGATCGTGATCTCGGGGTCGAAGGCGGCGTGCGACGCCGCGGCGGCCGCGGAAGGGCCGGCGGCCAAGCTGGGCCTGCGGGCGACAGCGTTGACGGTGGCGGGGGCGTTCCACTCGCCGTTGATGGCGCCGGCGGCGGAGAAACTCCGGGCGGCGCTGGAGGCGACGGCGATCGCGCCGCCCCGCATCGAGGTGATCAGCAACGTGACGGCCCGGGCGCACGCGCCGGAGGGGGGCCGGGGGATCGAGCAGACCATCCGCCAGCGGCTGGTGGAGCAGTTGACGGCGCCGGTGCGCTGGGCGCAGTCGTGCGCTGCGCTGGCGCAGGCGCACGCCGGGGCCGAGTTCATCGAGCTGGCGCCCGGCAAGACGCTCATGGGGCTCATGCGTCGAATCGACAAGTCGGTGAAGGTCCACACACATGATGAACCCGTCTGACACGTCCGCCCGAGCCCGCATTGTCCGCGTTGCCCGCATCGTGGGCGTGATCGCCGTGATGGCGGTCGTCGCCGGCTGCAAGAAGAAGGTGCCGCCGCCGCCCCCGCCGCCGCCGCCGCCGCCGCCGCCGCCCCCGCCGGAGGTGTCGTTCGACACGCTGCTTCAGGAACTCAAGGCCGATTCGCGGGTAACGTTCGCGGCCAATCTGGGCGTGACCGACGAGTCGTTCGCGCGCGGGGCGGTCAAGCTGGCCGACGCCGTGGCCCGGGGCGACGCCTCCAAGCTCGCCCCGTTGCTCACGCGCCGGGCGCAGGCCGTGCTGACGGCGCTGCAGAATTCCGGCGATTGGGAAACGGCGGCCAAGAACTTCGAGGCCGTGCGGATCATCTACGCCGCCGCCCCCGGCAACGTTTCGAACCTGGAGCGTGACGCCGCCGTCCGCGCCATGGGTCAGCAGTTGGCCGCCGAGGTGGCCCGGTACGGCGAACTGCTCGAGCGGCGGGGCGTGGACGCCGAGCGCCGCCAGCGGCTGATGGCCGCCCGTACGGAGGAGTTGGCCGCGAGCATGGCGAGCATGCAGTTCGAGAACCTCGACGCCGAACAGCTGCTGGGCGGCAAGGCCGAGTTCGTGCTGTTGCTGTCGGTGCAGTCGCCCGAGGGCGCGGTGCTCTCGGGGTGGAAGGGCGTGCGCAACGGCGACACCTGGATCTTTGATAACGCGGCGACGACCCCGGCCACGCGCCGCCAGGCCCGCGACTGGGACGGCATCGGCATGCTCGGCTTCTCGCTGGGCACCGGTCGCGCCCCGGCCCCGACGCCGGCCGGCCCGCCCAAGAGCGGCGAGAAGGACGGCGGCTCCACCCCGGGCAACGCCCCGGCCTCACCGCCCAAGGCCCCGACAGGCCCGCAGCCCGGCCGGCAGAACACTCCCCAGGGCCCGATCACCATCCCGCAGCCCAAGCAGCCCAGCCCGGGCTGATTCCAGCAGCCGAACCACGCAGGACTCACCGTGACCCAGACCCCGACCGAAACCGTTCCGACTCGCGTCGCGATCGTCACCGGCGCATCCCGCGGCATCGGGCGCGCCATCGCCCAGCGGCTGGCCTCGCCCGCCGGCGGGTTGCGCCACGTCGTGCTCATGGCCCGGTCCGAAGCGCCGCTCAAGGACCTGCAGGCGCAGATCGTCGGCTCGGGCGGCAAGGCCTCGGTCGCCGTCGCCGACGTCGCCGACTCCAAGGCCCTGGCGTCGGCCATCGAGAAGGCCGCCGCAGATCACGGCCGGCTGGACATCCTGGTGAACAACGCTGGCATCACCAAGGACGGGCTGGTGCTGCGCATGAGCGACGAGGACTGGGCGGCGGTGATCCAGACCAACCTGACCAGCGCGTTCGTCGCTTGCCGGGCCGCGGCCCGGGCGATGATGAAAGGCCGCTTCGGTCGGATCGTGAACATCTCAAGCACCTCGGGGCTGGTGGGCAACGCGGGGCAGGCGAATTACGCCGCGGCCAAGGCGGGCCTGCTGGGGCTGACCAAGACGATCGCCCGCGAGTTGGGCGGCAAGGGGATCACGGCCAACGTGGTGGCGCCCGGGTTCATCCAGACGGACATGACCGAGCACCTGCCGGCGGACATCAAGGAAAAGATCACCGGCATGCTGGCGGTGGGACGGCTGGGGACGGTGGACGACATCGCGGCGGCGGTGGCGTATGTCACGAGCGAGGACGCGGGCTTCCTGACCGGGCAGACGATCTGCGTGGACGGCGGCATGACGATGTGCTGAAGCCGCGGGAGCGCCGGCCGGGCCAGGGATGGCGTAGCGGGCCGGGACGGTCGAGCATGAACGCCGAAGAGAACATCAGCGAAGGGTCGTTGCGGCGGGCGCTGCGTGGCGCCGGGCTGCGCGTGACGTCGATGCGGCTGGCGGTGCTGCGGGCGCTGGCCGGCGCGCCGGCGGCGCTGGCGGCGACCGAGATCGCCGACGCGGCTGCCGCCGGGGCGCAGGGATCCGCGGACCGCGTGACGGTCTACCGCACGCTGGCGGCGTTCGAGAAGGCGGGGCTGGTGCACAAGATCGACCCCGGCGACCGCACGTTCCGGTACAGCCTGACGGACCACTCGGCCTGCCGCGGCGACCACCACGACCACGAGCACCCGCACCTGGTGTGCGATGCGTGCGGGCTGGTGCGCTGTCTGCGCGGGGCGCAGGTGGTGGTGCACGCTCGCCCGGGCGGCGCGCGGGTGCCGTTCCGTGTGCGCAGCGAAGGGGTGACGCTACGGGGCACGTGCGAGCGGTGCGAGACGCGCGCCGTGGGGCGGGCTGCGCGGGGGCGGTAAGGCGGGGCGGAACGCCCTCGGCCACCGCCCTCCATGGGGCAGGCGCGCCTCAACGCACCCCGCGTTCGGTGCCGCGCTTCAGCGGCTCAACGGGCGGTCGTTCGGTCGGCGTGCTCGGTGTGACAGGACGCCCCCGAGCAGCAGAGAACTTCCGACGGTCGCGTTCTGCGCCGCCAGCGGCTCCCACCGCTCGACGGTGCTTCGCAGCCACCCGCAGCCGCACGGCGCGGGCGCGGGCGGTGGCGATGCGGCCAACGCCAGGCAATATCCGGCGATCCCAAGGAAGCAGACGCCCGCCGCGATCGCTCCGATGCCGGGGCGACGATGAAGCACGCTCCACAACGCGACGACGGCGCACGCCGCCTCGAACGCGATTGCCAAGGCGGCGAAGGGGACCGTCTGCGCGGGCGGAACGAGCCCATGCTGGCGGACCGCCGCGACGAACTGGGTGAACTCGCCGATCTTGGAGTACGCGGCCACCAGGAGCCAGCACGCCGCGGCCACGGTCGCGAGGGCCACGATGACGGCCAACGGGCCCGAACTGCCGAGCGTGCCGGCCTTCATCGCTGTCGCCACCAGGCGACCATCGCCAGGATGATCAGGGTTCCGCCGGCGGCGTAGTACGGCCAACCCGTCCAGAAGCTCGTGTGTTCTGCGGCGGCCGACGCCTGCTGTTCGGCGTGGGACGGCACGCGCAGCGGCAGCTCCTTGTACGGCTTCAACGGTCGGATTCCCGCTTCCTTGGCGATCCGCGCCACCGATTCGAGCCGGAACATGCTCGGATCCGGCGTTTCGAGCGACGCGGCTGACTTGAGCCGCATGGTGCCGGTGTCCTTGCCGCCCATGACGGTCACCGCGATCATCCCCGCGGGCGAATCGGGATAGGCGTAGTCGGTCCGATCGTCGCTTCCGGAGCGCTGGGACATCGTCAGACGCCCTTGGAGATCGAACCTCAACGTCGTGTCGAAGTAAACAAGCTCGGAGGGGAACAGTCCATCGTCCAGCGTCAGTTGCCCGTGTGGCAGGGGCACAACGATCTCCCACCCGTCGCCCAGCCGTTTGGCTGACTTGATCCTGTCGGGTTGCTTGAAGAGCTCGCCCGCCAGGCGCGTCGGAGCAAATGCGCGGAGCACCAGCTCGGACGTTCGTGTGCTGCGGTACTCCAGACGACTGGGATCCCCGGTTGCCACGCTGCTGAAATGGCCCTTGCCGGGCTCGTGGCCGCAGGTCGTTGGCTGCACGATGAACCAGCCGCCGCCGCGCCCGTCCACCACCACCCGACGCACGTCGATCTGTCCGCCGGCGCGGGACTCGTACACGGCGTCGAAGGACCGCTCCCAGGACCGATGCGCGGCGAGCCAAGCTCCGAACTCGGAAATGGAACCCGAGTCGCCGATCATCACGGCGCCCGAGATCAGAACTCCGGTCAGTCCGCACGCGATCATGCCCATGTCCTACTCCCCGTATCCACCGCCTCCGGGGCAGTTTCCGCAGCGGTTGCCCGTAAGGACGTACGAACTGCCGGCGTTGTTCTCAACGGTTGGAGAGGCTTCCTCCGGGACCCAGCGACACTGTCCGTACGACAGCGCGCACCCGTCGATTCGACGGAAGCCGGAGTGTGGGCCTGCGCACGAAAGCGAGATGGCGCCCTGATACGTGAGGCACGGCCATGACGCCTCGTTGCTCGAGATCGTCGTCCAGCCGCACGCCCAGTCCGGCAGGATGTCGGTCACACCGTTGCGGCACACGGTGATGGTCCCACATCCGGAGCTCTCCGACCGCGTGCATGAACTGGTGTACATGTAGCAGACAACTGCGGAGGCGACGGAACCACCCCAAAGCACCGACACGCCGACCAAGATGCCGCGGAACAGGCTCATGAGTACCGCCTTTGTAGCGACGGACTACGGCTTGTCTCTGCCCTTGATCCCCTCCCAAGTGCTCAGCACCGGGTTTCCGATACTATTGACGATGGGTCGTTCGGGGAACGGGACGAATTGCCACCAGCGACCTTGGGTCAACGAACCGTCGGCAAACGCGACGGGTCCGACTGGTGCCGCGGAGAGGCAGCACCAGAGCGTGTTTCGATCGCGGCCGTACCGGATGAAGTGATTGAAAAGAAGGCCCTTCAGTGCGGGCAAGGCCACGTCGGACTGTCGCACCGCGTGCGGTGCGTCGCGGATCGGATCGCCCTCGCTCCCGAACTGCATTCGCCTCCAATCGTACACCGCCGCGTACGTGAGAATGTGGTGCGTGAACGGGTCCCGGTCGGTCGCCCAAGGATCGTCCAGGAGCGGATCCGCCGCGGTGAGGTCCGAGAGCACCCCAGCCCGCACCACGGCGCTGGCCCATGATCCGGCGGCGTTGAACACAGTCGCACCGTTGATTGGAAACACGTCGCGATAATCGGTGCAATACAGCTGAATGGCAGTCGCGTTGGACCGCATCAGGGATGTATCCGCCATGAGCCGGGAAGCGGCGCGGGCTGCACCGAGTGCCGGGGCCAGTAGACCGACGAGTATGAGGACAACGCCGACCACCACAACCATCTCGATGATGGTGAAGGCTGAGCCGTGCACGGGGGCGCGATTTCCACCCGCCATGCAGCGATGTTACTTAAAGTTGCCGGGACCCGTCAAGCTAGGGAATCCCCCAGTTGTTCTTGGCGCTACAGGTCTCAGAAGAAGTCCGTCATCCATGGTGGCGAGCCGGCGGCGAAGGCGGCACCTGCGCGGGCCAGCGCTTCGGCATCGCCATCGATCAGGCCGCACAGCGCTAGCGCCTCGGGCGCGAGGTACCCCGAGTAGAGCGCCGCCAGGCCCCGAACCCCGCAGCGGAGCGACGGCCCCGGCGATCCGGACGAACCTCTGCCGACCTCGGCGCGACCATCGCGGATGCGCACGCGGTAGCGGCCGCTGTTGCCCGGGATCGTGTCGTCGCTCAGGTCGATGGCGAACTCGGTGTCGAGGCCGGGGCGGTAGCCGCGCCGGGCGATCGCGATGTCCGGGCGGAGGATGCGCAGCAGCCATGGCTCCTTGAGCGTGACGGTGTAGCGCTGCTGCGACACGGCCATGAGCACGGGGTGGATCGGGCCGGCGTGAAAGGTGATCTCGTCGGCCATGCTGGCGAAATCGGCCAGGAAGCCCAGCAGCGCGAGCATGGAGCCGTGGCTGTCGAAGGCCAGGTCGCTCAGTTCGAGGGTCTGCCGGCCGGTGTCCTTGGCGACCTGGCGCATGAAGCAGTAGGCCGTGATGCGCCCGGCGTCGGTCAGGGCCCAGCCGTCGTAGTGCTTGTCGCGCCAGGCGGCGATGCGGTCCCAAATGTACGGCGGTCGGTCGAGCATGCCGTCGAATCGGCGAGCGAACGCCGCGTAGCAGTCGCGGACCGGCGCGGTGTCTTTGGGCGGCAGGTGCGTGACGCTCCGGGCGCGGCAGCGGACGTCGAGGTGGGCCATGCCGATGCGGATCGTCCAGCGGTGGCCGGCCTGCTCGTAGCCCACCTGGCGGTAGAGCGTCTGCGTGGAGGCGTAGAGGCACGAGAGGGCCTCACCGGCTTCGGCGGCCTCCTGCATGCAGCGCCGCATCATCGCCAGCGCCAAGCCCCGGCCACGCGCTTCGGGCGCGACCGCGACCCCCGCGATGCCGGTCATCGGCACGCTGACGCCGCCGAAGTACTGGCCCATCTCGATGCGGCGGAGGCAGGCCAGGGGCGTGCCGCCGGCGTCGCGCATCACGCGCAGGCCCGCGGGGCCCTGATTGGAGATCCATGCCACCGCGCCGTCGAGCGGGCTGGCGAAGGCCAGGGCGATGAGCCGGCCCAGCGCTGGATAGTCGGCTTCCGCCGCCGGTCCGTAGGTTGCGGTCTGCATGAACGCGAGCGTAGCGGGGGCATTGGCCGTGGCGCGCCGCTCACCGGGCGGGAGCGGGCGGCTTCGGGGCGCCGGCGACCCATTCGGTCGCCAGCCGGCGCGCCAGGGCCCCCAGCGATGCGCCCTCGGTGTTGGTCATGACGGCGACGGCGATGCCGCCGCCGGGGTGCTCGGGCAGGATGAGCAGGAAGGTGCTGGCCTTCTCCTGGGCGCCGCTGTGGCTGACGGCTGCGCGGCCTTCGAAGCGGCCCACGGCGAAGCCCAGGCCGTACTGGGTCGGCGTGCCGTCGGCGGTGGGCTGCGCGGTCCACATGAGCGCGCGGGTGGGCCCGTCGAGCAGCACATCGCCGAGCAGACCGGCGCCGAAGCGGGCCAGGTCGCCGACGGTGGAGATCCAGCCCCCGCCGGGGAGCTTCCACGAAACGTCGGTGTCGGTGGAGCGGATGATCTCGTCGGGCGCGGGCGGCGCCGGTCGATCGGCCGGCGCCGCATCGCCAGCGGGCTTGGGTGCGGGCCGCTTGCGGTAGCCGACGGCGCGGTGAGGGATCTCTTCCCATTGGTAATCGGGGCGGAGCGTGGTCAGGCCCAGGGGGCGGGCGATGCGCTGGGCGACGAGGTCGGCGTAGTCGGCGTCCTTGCCGGCGGCGCGCTGGGCGACGGCGCCGAGCAGGATGTACCCGTGCGTGGTGTACGCGTGCTTCGAGCCGGGCTCGCAGACCAGCGGCGAGCGGTTGAAGGTGTCGAGCGCGACGATGAGATCCTTGAACGGGTGCGGTGATTCGTAGGCTCGCCGGGTGGGGACCACCGGGCCGTTGGAGTAGTGCACGATGCCGCCCTGGTGCGTGAGCAACTGACGGGCGGTGATGCGCTTGCCGGGGTCCGGGAACTCCGGCACGTAGGTGCGCACATCGGCGTCGAGGTCGAGCGAGCCCTGGCGCCACACCTGCATCGTCAGCACCGCCGTCAGCGGCTTGCTGATCGAGGCCCAGCGGTACATGGTGCGGTCGTCGGCGGGGATCTCGCGCTCGCGGTCGGCCAGCCCGCGGTGGATCGTCGCGATGTCGCCGTCGCCGGTGGCGATCGCCGCCGAGATGCCGACGAGCCGCTGCGTCGCCGCGGCGTCATCGAGCAGCGCGCCGAGCTTGGCGAGCCGCGCCGGGTCCAGC
>JAHCJH010000074.1 GCA_026126345.1 Phycisphaeraceae bacterium
AGCCGCATCACCACCCCCGCCTTGTCCAGCGTCTCGCGCCACTCCGCCGCCGGATCGCTGTCGGCCACGATCCCCGCGCCCACCGACCAGTGCAGCCGCGCACCCCGCGCCATCGCCGAGCCGCCCGCGCCGTCGCGCCCGCGGATCTCCGCCGTGCGGATCGCCACGTTCAGCGCCGCGTGCCCATCGTCCGACACGTACCCCGCCGCGCCGCAATACACCCCGCGCGCCACCGGCTCGAGTTCCTCGATGATCTGCATCGCCCGGATCTTCGGCGCCCCCGTCACGCTCCCGCCCGGGAACGCCGCCCGCAGCACCCCCGCCAGCCCCACCCCCGCGCGCAGCCGCGCCGTCACCAGCGCCGTCGCCTGCAACACCCCCGCGCCCCCGCGACCGTGCCGCTCGATCCGGCGCGCCTCGGCCACGCGCACCGACCCCGTCGCCGCCACCTTCCCCAGATCGTTGCGCATCAGGTCCACGATCATGTTCAACTCCGCACGGTCCTTGCCGCTGGCCGCCAGTTCCCGCGCGCTGCCCCCCGCCGGACGCGTGCCCTTCATCGGGCGCGTCGAGATCTCGCCCCGCGGCGTCATCGCCACGAACAACTCCGGGCTCACGCTCACCACGCACGCCCCCGGCCAACGCACGTACACCCCGAACCGCGGGCGCGCCGCTTCCACCGCGCGCCGCCACAGCGCCCGCGTCGAGCCCGCGAAGCTCCCCTCCAACCGGTGCGCCAGGTTGACCTGGAACACATCACCCGCCCGGATGTACTCCAGCGCCCGCGCCACCGCCCGCTCGTACGCCCGCCGCCCGCTGACGCTCCGCAGCGACCCCACCCGATACCGCCCCGGCGCGCCCGCACGCAGCCCCACCAGGTCCGGCAGCCCCGCCCGTTCCGCCTCACGACCCACCACCCACCAACGCCGCCGCACCCGGTCATAGCAATACGCCGCCGCGCACCGCTGCCACACCATCCGCGGCTCGCCCTTGCCCGGTCGCGGCCGGCCCGCCAGCGCCGCCGCCGGCTCCAGCTCGCGCCCCAGTCCGTACGCGCACAGCCCGATCCACCCGCCCACGAACGGCGGCCGTCCCCCCTGCGCCCCCGCCGCGCGATCCGAACCCCCGCCCCCCAGCGCCGTCCACCGCGTCAATCGCTCCAGGTCTTCCACGCTCCGCGGCTCGATCGTTTCGGCCGGGCGTGCCAGCACCACCCACCGGCTCTCCGGCCCCACCGGCCCATCGGACCACAACGCCGCCAGCGGCACATCCTCCGGCCAGCGGTCCAGCGCCGCCAGCGGCGACAACGACCAATCCAGCCGGCGCGCCACCACTCGGCGTGTGTTCCGCCGGGCTCCGGGCTGTCGGGCGGGGGTCGGCACGGGCCGGATGGTACCGGTCGGCCCCGGCCCCATCGGCCGCCAACTGCGGCGATTCCCGGGGCGAATCGGGCGTTGCGCCCCGCCGCGAGGGTCGAAACCGCGCCCGCGCGAACCTAGTATTCGCGGACTTGGGCGACGCCCAGACGACCGCGCCCGCCAGTTCCGGGCCATACCGAACAAGCCCCGACACCCGGGGCCAGTACCGAGGTATCACCATGCCGACGACGCTGCGCAAGCCCGTGGCCATGAACGGTTCGACCGCCAACGGCCACACCGCCCCGTTCATCACGGGCAAGGCCACGCCCTCGAAGCTGCAGGCCAACAAAATGGTCTACTACTTCGGCAAGTCCAGGACCGAGGGCGAAGCGGGCCTCAAGGCCCTGCTCGGCGGCAAGGGCGCCAACCTCGCCGACATGTGCTCGATCGGCCTGCCGGTGCCCCCCGGCTTCACCATCACCACCGACACCTGCGCCGCGTACTACCGCGCCGGCCAGCGCCTGCCCGTGGGCCTGATGAACGAGGTCCACAAGTACGTCAGCGTGCTGGAGAAGGAAACGGGCAAGAAGTTCGGCTCACCGGACAACCCGCTGCTGGTCTCCGTCCGCTCCGGCGCCGCCGTCAGCATGCCGGGCATGATGGACACCATCCTCAACCTCGGCCTGACCGACCAGGCCGTCGAGGGCCTGGCCGCCCGCACCGGCAACAAGCGCTTCGCCTTCGACGCCTACCGCCGCCTCATCAACATGTTCGGCGACGTCGTCATGGGCGTCGACCACCACCTCTTCGAGGAGGCCTTCAAGCGCATCAAGGCCAAGTACAAGGCCAAGGACGACACCGACGTTCCCACCGAGGGCATCGTCGAGCTCTGCGAGGCGTACAAGGAAGTCTTCCGCAAGCGCGTCGGCGAGATGTTCCCCCAGAACCCCTTCAAGCAGCTCGAGCTGGCCATCGAGGCCGTCTTCAAGTCCTGGAACGGCGACCGCGCCGTCTCCTACCGCCGCATCCAGGGCATCCAGGGCCTCATCGGCACCGCCGTCAACGTCCAGGCCATGGTCTTCGGCAACATGGGCGACGACTCCGGCACCGGCGTCGGCTTCACCCGCAACCCCGCCACCGGCGAGAACAAGTTCTACGGCGACTTCCTCGTCAACGCCCAGGGTGAGGACGTCGTCGCCGGCATCCGCACCCCGCGCCTCATCGACGAGATGCCCCGCTGGAACAAGAAGGTCTACGACCAGCTCATCAAGATCAAGCAGAAGCTCGAGAAGCACTACCGCGAGATGCAGGACATCGAGTTCACCATCGAGCGCGGCGAGCTCTTCATGCTCCAGACCCGCACCGGCAAGCGCACCGGCGCCGCCGCCGTCAAGATCGCCTGCGACATGGTCAAGGAGAAGCTGATCGACGAGAAGACCGCGCTGGTCCGCATCCCCGCCGGCGACCTCGTCCAGCTCATGCTCCCGTCCTTCGACCCCACCCGCAAGAAGCTCGCCGCCAAGATCGCCGAGGGCATCCCCGCCTCGCCCGGCGCCGCCGTCGGCAAGCTCACGTTCACCGCCGCCGACGCCGTCATGCGCAAGCAGAACGGCGAGCAGGTGATCCTCGTCCGCGAGGAGACCAGCCCCGAGGACGTCGAGGGCATGCACTCGGCCCAGGGCATCCTCACCAGCACCGGCGGCCGCGCCAGCCACGCCGCCGTCGTCGCCGTCGGCTGGGGCAAGCCCTGCGTCGTCGGCGCCGGCGAGCTCCACATCGACGCCAAGGCCCGCAAGATGACCGTCGGCGGCAAGTCCTACGGCGAGAACGACGTCATCAGCATCGACGGCACCACCGGCGAGGTCATGGTCGGCGCCGTGCCCACCATCGTCCCCGAGAAACTCTCCGGCGACTTCGCCACCGTCATGCGCTGGAGCGACAAGTACCGCCGCCTGGCCATCCGCACCAACGCCGACACCCCCGCCGACGCCCGCCGCGCCCGCGAGTTCGGCGCCTCGGGCATCGGCCTCTGCCGCACCGAGCACATGTTCTTCGAGGGGCCCCGCATCCTCGCCATGCGCGAGATGATCCTCGCCGAGACCCCCGAACGCCGCAAGGCCGCCCTCGACAAGCTCCTGCCCTACCAGCGCGACGACTTCGTCGGCATCTTCACCGCCATGAAGGGCCTGCCCGTCACCATCCGCCTGCTCGACCCGCCCCTGCACGAGTTCCTCCCCCACGACGACAAGGGCGTCGCCGAGGTCGCCAAGGCCATGGGCCTCTCCGCAGACAAGGTCCGCCACCGCGTCGCGCAGCTCCACGAGGCCAACCCCATGCTCGGCCATCGCGGCTGCCGCCTCTGCGTCACCTACCCCGAGATCCTGCAGATGCAGATCCGGGCCATCGTCGAGGCCACCTTCGACTGCCTGGCCAACGGCATCAAGGCCCTGCCCGAGATCATGCACCCGCTCGTCGGCACCCGCAAGGAGCTCGCCTGGCTCCGCCAGATGACCCTCAACACCATCGACGAGGTCAAGAAAGAGAAGAACTGGCAGAAGCGCGTCGACATCCCCATCGGCACCATGATCGAGGTCCCCCGCGCCGCCGTCACCGCCGACGAGATCGCCCAGCAGGCCGACTTCTTCTCCTTCGGCACCAACGACCTCACCCAGATGACCTTCGGCTACTCACGCGACGACGTCAACTCCTTCCTCCCCGACTACCTCAAGCACGAACTGCTCGAAGGCGACCCCTTCCAGTCCCTCGACCAGTCCGGCGTCGGCCAGCTCGTCCGCATGGGCTTCGACAAGGGCCGCTCGGTCAACGACAAGCTCAAGGTCGGCGTCTGCGGCGAGCACGGCGGCGACCCCCGCAGCGTCCACTTCTTCCACCGCGTCGGCCTCGACTACGTCTCCTGCTCCCCCTACCGCGTCCCCATCGCCCGCCTCGCCGCCGCTCAGGCCGCCGTCATGGCCGACAAGTAACCCGCGGCCGTCCCCGCCCCACCCTCGCATCAACTCTTCCCAACCCCCGGCCGCCCGGGGGTTGGTTTGTTTCCGGGGGTGGGCCCGGGTGACGCCGACCCGTTGTTGCACTTTTCGGCGCGAAAGTACCACAGCCCCGGCCATCGCGCACGGGAGTATCACAGCGAGCCCAACGGGCCGAGGCCGCCGGCATCCTCACGTACCCGGACCAGATACCGGAGAACGGGTCGCGCTCAACCCGTTGCGCCGGGCCGAACAGGCCTCGGCGAATCCCCTCACACCTGATGCCGCTCCCGCTCCCGCCGGCTGATCTCGATGATCCGCTCGGCCGTCCGCACGTTCGCCAGCCCTGCGCTCGCGTCCACCTCCGGCCGCCGCCCCGTCCGCACCGCGTCCAGGAACGCCTGGATCTCCATCACGATCGGCTCCCCCTCGTCCACCTGCAGCTCCTCGATGTTCACCAGCTCGTGCCACTTGAGGTTCGTCAGGTCCGCCCCCTGCCGCAGCAGCTCGCGCACCTCCTTCATCTGCACCTCGTTGGCCAGCCGCCGGATCACCGTCCCCGTCTTGGCCCCGTAGTCGATCTTCACGTACGCGTTCTCCCCCGTGATCCGCGTGATCCGCTCGGTCTTCAGCGCCAGGCGCGAGCACGTGATGTTCGCCACGCACACCCCCGTCGGCAGCCGCCACGTCAGACGCGCGTTGCAGATGTCCTCGTGCTCGGTGATCACCGCCACCCCCGACGCCTGGATCTCGTCCGGCTCCCGCCCGCCCATCAGCATGATCACCACGTCCAGGTCGTGGATCATCATGTCCATCACCACGCTCGTGTCCACCGAGCGGAACGTCATCGGGCTCACCCGCGACACCTCAATAAACCGCGGCACGATCTCCTGCCCGCCCGAGGTCTCCCGGCGCAGCGCCCGCATGATCGGGTTGAACCGCTCGATGTGCCCCACCATCAGCACCGCGCCCGACGCGTCGGCCGCGCGCTTGATCGCCTCGGCCTCCGCCACGTCGCCCGCCAGCGGCTTCTCGATCAGGCACGCCACCCCCGCCTTGAGCAGCGGCTCGGCCATCGCCCGGTGGTGCGACGTCGGCACCGCGATCGACACCACGTCCACCCCCGCCTCCAGCAGCTGACGCACGTCGTGCAGCGCCCGGCACTTGAACTGCTCCGCCAGCGTCTCGGCACGCTCGGCGTTGTTGTCCACCACCCCCACCAGGTCCGTCCCGTCCATCTGCGCGTACACCCGCGCGTGGTGCCGGCCCATCCGCCCAACGCCCACCACCGCCGCCCGGAGCCGACGCCCCTGCCCCGCCGGGGCCGGGCGCGCCGCCGTTGTCGTGCCTGTCGCGCTCATCGCACGCGTGCCTTTCTCTCCCCCCGCCACGCTCACCCCGCCACCGCCTGCAGCGCGTTGACGAACTCGCCCTCGCCCTGCAGGCCCACGAACCGCTTCACGACCTTCCCGTCCTTGAACAGGATCACCGTCGGGATCGCCGTGATCCCGAACTTCACCGCCGTCTGCTGGTTCTCGTCCGTGTCCATCTTCCCCACCTTCACCTTCCCCGCGAACCGATCCGCCACCTTGTCGATGGTCGGCGCCAGCATCCGGCACGGCTGGCACCACTCCGCCCAGAAGTCCACCAGCACCGGCTCGGCGCTCGACAGAACCTCCGCCTGAAAGTTGGCGTCCGTGAATTGCTTGACGTTCGCGCTGGCCATGGTCGCTCCCTGGCTGTGGTGCTCGTTCCTCCGCGCCCGGTTCGCCCCGGGTCGCGTCGGGTGAGGATGCTACCCGCGCCGCCGGGACCCGTCCCGCCGGCCCGAGGGTCGCGCGGGTCGCGCCGCCGGCCCCATCGCCGCCCCGGCGGCCCGCCACGCCGCCAGCGCCCCGACGTGCTCCGGCACATCGTGCACCCGCAGCAGCCTCGCCCCGCGTTCTACGTGCCGAAGGCTCAGCGCGATCGACCCCGCCAGCCGTTCTTCCGGCCCGGCGTCCTCGCCCAGCCCCATCGCCCACCCCACGAAACTCTTGCGGCTCAACGCCGACATCACCGGCCACCCCAGCGCCGCCAGTTCCCCCGTCCGCTCGATCAGCTCCAGGTTCTGCGCCGCCGTCTTGCCGAACCCAAGCCCCGGGTCGATCACCACCGCCTCCGGCCGCACCCCCGCCTCCAGCGCCGCCACCGCCCGCCCCGCCAGAAACGCCCCAACCTCCAGCACCACATCCCCATACCGCGGCGGCTTCACGCCGCCGGGCCTTCCGTACCGCGTGCTGTACTCGTCACGCCCCGGCGGCGCCAGCCGGTGCATCAGGATCAGCCCGCACCCGCGCCGTCCCGCCAACCCCAGCATCCCCGCATCATCCCGCCCGCCCGACACGTCGTTGATCGCGTTCGCACCCGCGTCCAGCGCCGCCGCGGCCACTTGCGCACTGGTCGTATCCACGCTGATCACCACGCCCGCCGGCGCCCGGCGCGCCACCTGCCGCACCACCGGCACCACCCGGCGCGCCTGCTCGCGCGCCTCCACCGCCGCCGCGCCAGGGCGCGTCGACTCGCCGCCGATGTCCACCCCCACCGCCCCCGCTTCGATCATCGCCAGCGCCGCGCGCACCGCGCGCCCCGCCGTCGCGCGGCTGGGCGCAAAGAACGAATCCGGCGTCGTGTTCACGATCCCGATCACCCGCGCCCGCGTCAGGTCCACGCGCACGCGCGACGACACGCTCCACGCCGCGCCCGGCTCGGCCCGCACACGCCCGCGCCCGCGCGTTCGATCCACCTGTGTCATGCTCGGAGTCTCCCCGCCGACCGCGCTTCCCGCAGCAGAATGTTTGAACGCGCCGAAATCCGGGCGCCCAAAAGCTCTGAGATCACAGCGCGAAGCAAAAAACAAGAGGCCCCGCAGCATAAGCCGACGGGGCCTCAGGGGGGGGTGCTAGGGATTTCTACGGAGGAGTATAGGGGCTTCTACGTCGTTGTCCAGTCGGTGTTTTCGGGTGTGGAAAACTCGAAGAAAACTCGCAGATTTTCCCCCATTCTAGGGGAAACCCTAGGCGCTCGCTCCGCTTCAGAACTTGGGCTGTCCCGAGTCCTGCTTCTTCGGGGCCGGCTCGTCGCCACCCCGGCCGCCGTTGGCCGCCGACTCAACCGCCCGGTAGAACTCCGCGGCGGTCTTGATCGTCGGCCCCGGCAGGTAGATCGAGGCCACCACCGAGCCGTCGCCCGGCGTCAGGCCCAGGCCCACCGGCGGCAGGTTCTGCGGCATGTCGAACTTCACCTGCAGGCCGCCGAAGTTGCTCAGCAGCGGCACCACCGAGTCCAGGATGCTCTTGACGCCGATGTACACCTCGGCGACGCGCCCCTTGGGCATCTTCTCGCCGACCTGCTGCGTCACCTTGTCGCCGCCCAGCCCGCCGTCGCCGTTGGCCGCCGCCATCGCGGCGCTCATCAGGTCCGACGACTTGCTCATCGTCTGGATCACCCCGCCGTTGGCCAGTCGAGCCGTGTAGCCGTTCGGCCCGCCCGAGCCGCCGAACATCGCCATCATGATCTGCGCGCCCATCGGCCCCGCGGCGTCGGCGTTCATCTTCACTTCCCAGGTGTCCACCTTCTTGCCGCCCACCTCGGCGGCCTCATCGGCGTACACCGCCTCGCCCACGCCCGCGTCCTTCATCGCCTGGAACGCTTCCTTCATCTTCGCGATGTAGGCGTTGGCGTCGGTCGTCGCCGTGTACGACACGCCCCGCGCCAGCAGGCCCGACATCAGCCCGCCCGGGTTGAACCCGATGCTCGTGGCCGCGCCGTTGGTGTTGGCCGCCATGAACGCGAAGTCCATCGACCCCGGCTGGGCCGGGCCCGCGCCCTTGGGCAGGTCCTTGGCGAACGCCTTGACGTCCGGGTTCGACAGGTCCAGCGACATGGCCAGCAGGTACGGCTGGTTCGGCAGCTTGTTCAGCATGGCCGACGCCGCGCCCGGCCGGGCCGCGAGCTTGGCCAGACGCGAGCCGTCGTTGAACGTGAAGGCCATGTCCAGCGCCACGCCCATGCCGTCGATGTTCGCCCCGGCCACCACGCTGCGCGTGTCCTTCAGCAGCATCCCGCTCAGCCATTCGACCGCGGCGAAATTGAGCGCCCCCTCGCCCATCATCGCCATGTTCTCCTTGGCGGCTTCCATGGCCTGCTTCAGGCCCTCTTCGCCCAGCGCCCGGAACTTGTCGACGTTGACCATCATCACCAGGTCGGCGCTGTCGGCGATGCGGTCGCCCGCCGCGCCCATCCGCGCCTTGTGCGCCGCGGTGTGCCCGCCTTCCTTCTTGTACTTCTCGGCGATCTCCTTCTTGGGCGCCATCAGCGCGTAGCCGCCGCCCAGGTCGCGGAAGAACGCCGGCTCGCCGTTGATCTCACCCTCGGCCACGCCGTCGCCCTTGGCGTTCATGCTCTTGAGCAGTTCGCCGTAGTTCGACGTCGGCAGGATCACGAACATGTCCGGCTCGCCGGCCATGTCCGGCGTCGGCGGCTCCAGCAGCACCACCGCCATCGACCCGTTCTTGTTGATCGCCCCGGCGATGCCCGCCATCGCCAGCACGTCGTCCACGTTCTGGATCGGCAGCGGCAGCCCCACCCACCCCGAGACCATCGTCAGGTCCTTGGTCAGCGCGTCGGGGTTCGGGATCGCCAGCACGAACGCCGCGTCCGCCGGAATCCGGTCGAACACCGGCGGCACCGCCTGGGCCGTCCCGGCGAGGCAGGCAAGGAGCGAACCCAGACCGATCACACCGCGAGACATACGCGTCATAGACGTCCTTTCAAGGGCCGACAGCGGCACCGCTTCCCGCTCGTCGGGCCGGGAGTGTATATGGGGTCCCGAGCCGGGGCGTTTCAACCCCGGATCCGGGGCTGATTGCCCCGAGTCCGATTTCGCACGCCGATCCCCGCCGGATGCCTCAGGCAGCCGGCGCGGGGGTTCCGGCCCCGCCCGCCCCGCCCCACCGCGCCACCACCACCGACCCCACCGCGTCCCCCGTCACGTTCACCACCGTCCGGCACATGTCCATCAGCCGGTCCACCCCCAGGATCACCCCGATCCCCTCCACCGGCAGCCCCACCGACTGCAGCACCCCCACCAGCAGCACCGTGCCCCCTGACGGAATCCCCGGCGCACCCACCGACGCCAGCGCCGCCATCCGCGCGATCGTCACCTGCTGCCCCAGCGACAGGTCCACCCCGTACATCTGCGCCACGAACAGCGCCACCACCGTCTGGTACAGCGCCGTCCCGTCCATGTTGATCGTCGTCCCCGCGGCGCAGACGAACGACACCACCTCCTTCGGCACACCCAGCCGCTCCTCCACGCACCGCATCGTCACCGGCAGCGTCGCCGCGCTCGAGGACGTCGTGAACGCGACCAGTTGCGCCTCGGCGATCCCCCGCACGAACCGGCCGACGCCCATCCGGCCCACCGCCGCCACGATCGGCAGGTACACCAGCACCACCTGCGCCAGCAGGCACCCCACCACCACCAGGCAGAACACCCCCAGCGCCTTGACCACGTCCAGACCCAGCTGCGACGCCGTCCGCGCCATCAGGCAGAACACCGCCAGCGGCGCCAGCCGCATCACCACCCCCACGATCTTCAGAAACACCTCGTACAGCCCGTCGCACACCGACGACACCGGCCCCGACTTCTCGCGCGGCAGCAGCGTCAGGCACGCGCCGATCAGCAGCGCCATCACCACGATCTGCATCATGTCCGCGCGCGCCAGCGCGTCGAACGGGTTCGTCGGCACGCACGCCGACAGAATCGACCAGAACCCGTGGTCCGCCGCCCGCCCCGCCGCCGCCGACACCGCCTGCGTCTGCCCCGCCGCCAGAGCCTCCCGGGCCGCCTCGGGCACGTACGCGCCCGGCCGGACCAGGTTCGCGCCCGCCAGCCCGATCGCAATCGCCGCCGCCAGCGTCACCGCGAACAGCGCCACCGTCCGCCCGCCGAGCCGACCCAGCCGCCGCACGTCCCCCATCCCCGCCGCCGCAGAGATCAGCGAGAACAGCACCAGCGGCACCGCCACGAACCGCAACAGGTTCAGGAACACCAGTCCCGCGAACGCGGCCGCACGCGCCGCCACCAGTGCCGCCTGCGCCCGCCAGTCCGCCTGCGCGTTCGCCTCCGACGCCTTGCCCGCCAGGAACGCCCCCGCATCACCCACACCCAGCCCGCGCCACGTCTCGGCCGTCCACCACTGGTTCAACGCCAGCCCCAGCCCCACCCCCAGCACCAGGGCGATCACGATCTTCCAGTGCAACGCAATCCGCCTCGTTCCAGCCATCGCCGCAGGCTACCAAAGTCCCGCGGCGGACGGCCGGCCCCCGCCCCCGCGCCGCTACCCTCGACCGTGGGCCCTTCCAACGTTCCCAGCCCCTCCGGCGCCTCCAGCCGCGCCCGGTACCGCGACTACCTCCTGCGCCGCAAGCGCGGCGATCTCTCCGACGGCGCCACCGTCCGCGACGACCCCGCGCGCGCCGCCGCCCCCGCCCGGCGCGACTGGACCCAGCCCCGGGGCGACCCGCTGCTGCAGCGCACCAACCGCTCGTTCCGCGAGCTGTTCCTGGCCTTCCTCGCGCTGCTCCACGGCTGGTGGCCCACCATCGCCGCCGCCCTGGGCGCGCTCACCCTCACCGCCGCCGTCGGCGTGCTCATGCCCCTGAGCACCAAGGTCGTCATCGACTACGTCATCACCGACCGCCCCGGCCCCGACGGCCTGCCCCTCTGGCTCCCCCGCGACCGGCACGCGCTGCTCTGGATCATCGGCGGCGGCCTGCTGACCGCCGGCGCGTTCATCGCCGTGCTCGGCACCTGGGGCCGCTACCACATGACGCGCCTCACCCAGTTGCTCCGCGTCCGCGTCAAGCGCCGCACCTTCGAGCACATGGCCCGCATGCCCCTGCACCGCCTGCACCACCTCAAGAGCGGCGGCGTCGCCAGCATCCTCCGCGAAGACGCCAACAGCGTCAGCGACCTGCTGTTCAACCTCCTCTACAACCCCTGGCGCGCCGTCATCACCTTCGTCGGCGGCCTGGTCTTCCTCACCCTGCTCGACTGGCGCATGCTCGTCGGCGGCCTGATCCTCGTCCCCGCCGTCTACTTCTCCCACCGCACCTGGATCGCCCGCATCCGACCCGTCCACCGCGCCATCAAGCACACCCGCACCTCCACCGACGCCCACGCCACCGAGGCCTTCGGCGGCATGCGCATCGTCCGCGCCTTCAACCGCCAGAAGGGCGAGTCCGCCCGCTTCAGCCGCAACAACCACCTCATGTCCCGCCAGGAAATGCTCGCCTGGTGGTGGATGCGATCGCTCGAAGTCGCCTGGGTCATCATCGCCCCCGCCACCACCGCCGCCGCGCTGGTCTACGGCGGCTCGCGCGTCCTGGCCGGCGACCTGACCATCGGCGACGTCGTCGCCTTCACCAGTTACCTCTTCATGCTCCTGGGGCCCATGGAGACCCTCGTCGGCGTCGCCGCCAACCTCCAGACCTCCCTGGCCGGCCTCGACCGCATCCTCGACGTCTGGGCCGAACCCCCCGAGCTCACCCCCGACGACCACCTCGCCCCGACCACGCCGACGACCGATCTCGACCGCGCCGCCGTCCGCGGCCGGATCGACCTCGACCACGTCTGGTTCCGCTACCCCGGCGCCAACGCCGACGTGCTGACCGATATCTGTCTTTCCTGCCCCGCCGGCGCCACCATCGCCCTCGTCGGCGCCAGCGGCTCGGGCAAGACCACCCTCTGCAACCTCGTCGCCCGCTTCTTCGATCCGACGCAGGGCCGCATCACTCTCGACGGCGCCGACCTCCGCTCCATCCGCCCCGAGTCCTACCGCGCCCTGCTCGGCATCGTCGAGCAGGACGTCTTCCTCTTCGACGGCACCGTCGCCGAGAACATCGCCTACGCCGACCCCAACGCCCCGCACCACCGCATCGAGGCCGCCGCACGCGCCGCCAACGCCCACGACTTCATCGCCGCCCTGGAGCGCGGCTACGACACCATCATCGGCGAGCGGGGCGTGCGCCTCAGCGGCGGCCAGAAGCAGCGCATCGCCATCGCCCGCGCCCTCCTGGCCGAGCCCCGCATCCTCATCCTCGACGAGGCCACCAGCAACCTCGACACCGAGAGCGAGCGCCTCATCCAGCAGGCCCTGGCCGGCCTCATGAAGGGCCGCACCTGCTTCGTCATCGCCCACCGCCTGAGCACCATCCGCGACGCCGACCTCATCGTCGTGCTCGAAGGCGGCCGCATCGTCGAATCCGGCCGCCACGACGAGCTGCTCGCCCGCGCCGGCCGCTACCGCCAGATGGTCGAGGCCCAGGTCCACGCCGCCCGCGACTACGCCCAGGCGAAGTAAGCCTCAACCGTTCCGAACCCCTCCCCGGCCCTCGGCCCTGCGCCCTCGCCCTGCGCACTCCGCACTCTTCACCCCGCCGCCGGCTTGCCCAGCATCCCCACCACCACCCCGGCGAACACCAGCGTGAACGCCGCCACGTCGGTCCAGCGCAGCTTCTCCCCCAGCACCAGGATCGAGAACACGCCGAACACCGTCAGCGTGATCGCCTCCTGAATGATCTTGAGCTGGGGCGCTGTGAACGGGCCGCCGTGCCCCACGTGCCCCAGCCGGTTCGCCGGAACCTGCAGCATGTACTCCGGCAGCGCGATCAGCCACGACACCGCGATCGCCATCGCCAGCGACCACCCCTTGGCCTTCAGGTGGTAGTACCACGCGAAGGTCATGAACACGTTCGAGCACACCAGCAGGAACACCGGCGCCACCCACGACGGCAACGACGAAAGCACGGTCGGCATAGCCCCGCAGCCTATCCGCCCGCGCCCTGGCCCTCAGCCCTCGGCCCTGCGCCCTTGCGCTCATCATTCGGCACCCCGCGCTCATCGCGCGGCCGCTCCCCGTTGCCGGTCAGCTCCAAGCCACGGACTGGCCGTCTTTGCCTTCGCTCGCGACTCGCGTCTCGCGACTCGCGACTTCCCTCAACACTACTTCCGGTCCCGGTCGCGCCCGCCTCCGCCGCCGCCACCGCCCGGGCCGCCGCGACCCCCACCGCCGCCGCCACCGCCGCCACCCGACGGAGGCGGAGGCGCTGAAGGCTTGCTCATCGACGGTGCCGGTGCCGGAGCCGGCATCGGCGCGCTGGGCTTGACGCTCGGCGCGGGAGCGGGAGCCCGCATCGCCGGCCGCTGATCCATCCTGGGCGCGGGCGCTGGCATCGTCTGCCGACCACCACCGCCGCCACCACCACCTGGACGCGCCGTGCTCGGAACCGGCATCGGCGCCGGCGCGCTCGGCTTGACGCTCGGCGCGGGAGCCGGAGCCGGCATCGCCGGCCGCTGCTCCATCCTGGGCGCGGGCGCCGGCATCGTCTGCCGACCCCCACCGCCGCCGCCGTTCATCCCGCCGCCACCACCGCCGCCACCCGGCTTGCCGCCCGGCGCCATCGCCGGCGGCTGCGCCTGGGGCTTGGTCTGCGGCTGCTGCGGCTTGTTCGTCACCGGCGCAGGGCTCGGCGCGGGCGCCGGAACGCTCGGCTTCACCGCCGGAGGCGCCGCATCCTGCATCGGCCTGCCGCCGCCACCGCCGCCACCACCGCCGCCGCCGCCGCCCGGCTTGCCCGCCGACGGCGCACCGTTGCCAGGCTGGTTCACATCGCGAGGCCGCACCCCCGGCGGCACACGCTCCGGCCGCGACGCCACGCTATCCCGCGGCCGCGCTTCCACCGGCAGACGCACCGACGGCTTCCCGCCGCCGCCACCACCACCGGCGATCTCGCCGGGCTTGCCCGCCACCGGGCCCGAAGCCCCGGGCTTCGCGCCGATCGGCGCGTTCTCGACCGGCGGCTTGCCCGCCACCGGCCCCGGCACGCCCGGCGTCGGCAGCGTCACCGGCTTGCCTTCGATCATCCCGTCGCCACGACCGCCGCCGCCCGACGCAACGTCGCCACGACCGCCGGGCTTGCCGC
>JAHCJH010000075.1 GCA_026126345.1 Phycisphaeraceae bacterium
GTGCTCAGCGCGCCGCGCCGCGCGGCGCTGCTGCGGCTCTGGAGCGGCGGAGTGCCCGCCCGGGATCTCGCTCGGCGGTTCGGCCGCTCGCCCAGCGCGATCCATCGCGCCGCCCACCAGGCCCGCGCCGAGCGATTGCTGACTCTGGATCTGGCGCCCGGGTTCGAGCCGGCACGAGACCTGGTGCTGGCCGATGCGCGCCTGCTGGAGCCCGCGCCGGTCCGCCTGGCCCTGGGCCGGCCGGGCGCCGCCACGCTCGCCGAGCACCTGCGCCAGACAACCGAAGCCGGCTGGCCCGACCCCACCGTCGAGCTGCGACGCGCCCGCGCCTACGCCGCACTCAAGGCCCTGTGCCGCGAGCATCTGGCCGGTCTGGACCCGTACGCACCCTCCGCGACGGACCTGGACACGATCGAGACCCGCCTGCTCTGGGCGGCGCGCCTGAAGGCCGAACTGGTCCGGGGCCAGCAGATGCTCGTGCTCAAGACCGTCGAAGCCCGGCTCGGGCGTCGGCTGGAGACCATCGCCGGAACCGCCGCGCGGCGGCTGGTGCTCAGCGCGATCGACGCCATCGCCGAATCCGTGGACCGCCACGACCCGTTCGGCGCCGGCCGACTCGCCGCGCCCGCGGGCATCGCGGTCAACCGGGCCATGGCCCGGTGGGAAGCCGCCGACGGCGCGCCCGTGCTGCGGAGCCGGCAGGCCGCCCGCGCCGAGCCGCTGGTCGACCCCGCGGCGGTTGAACTGCCCGATTGGACGCGCACCGTCGCCCCCTGGCAGGCGTTCCTCGAAGCGCCCGAGCACGCCCGCCGCACCGCACACCCCACCGACGGGCCGCTGTTGGCCGCCCGATTCGGCTTCGCAGGCGAGCGGCCACGCACCCTGGCCGAACTCGCGGCCGAACACAAGGTCGCGCTGCACGTCATGGCCCGGCGTGTCAACTCCGCGCTGCGCCGGTGCGCCGCGCCGGCGCAACACCCCTGACCCCGCCCGCGTGATCGAATGCCCACCACCTCCGTGATCCATGCCGGCGCCCTGGGAGACTGGGTGCTCACGTGGCCGCTGATCCGCGCCCTTGGCGCGCAGGGCTGGCGCAGCATGCTGGTGCAGTCGGGCGAGAAGGCCCGCCTTGCCGCGGCGGTGCTCGATCCGGCGGGCGCGACGATCGCACCCGTCGAAGCCGAGCAGCCCCGATTCACCGCGCTGTGGCGCGGGCCCGGCGCCGTCGACGCGGCCTGGATCCGGCCCGACGTGTCGCTCGTGCTGGCCTTCAACGCCGATGGGGCCACCGCCGCCGGCCGCCAGTGGCTGGCCGCCGCTGAGCGCATGTTCCCGTCGGCGCGGGTGACGGCGATCGGCCCGCCGGGTTCACCCTCGCGGGCGCTGGCATGGGCCGAGTTCCGCGTGAGCGAGCTCGGCGGCGCCCCGCCCGCGCCAGCAACGGGGCCCGACCGGCCGATCGTGCTGCACGTGGGCGCCGGCTCACCGGCCAAGCGCTGGCCGCTGGAACGGTTCGCCGAGCTCGCACTCGCGCTGCGGGGCGACGGGGTAATGGTCGAGCCGATCGCCGGCGAAGCCGAGGCCGAGCGATTCTCGCCGGCCGAGCGCACGCTGTTCGACCAGATCGGCGGCCGCTACCTGGAGACGCTCGACGCCCTGGCCCGTTGCCTGGCGGGCGCCCGCGCCGTCGCCGCCGGCGACAGCGGCCCGTCGCACCTGGGGGCACAACTGGGCGTGCCCACCGTCGCGCTCTTCGGGCCGACGGATCCATCGATCTGGGCGCCCGTCGGCCCGCTGGTCCGCGTGATCGCACCGCCGGACACCAGGCCCATGACGTGGCTCGACGTGGCCACGGCGCTGGCGGCCGTCCGGGCCGCGGCGGCGCCACGGGCCTGATCGGCCGACCCGGCACCGATGCGGCGCGCCCGTATCCTCCGGGCATGGCATCGGTCGTCGCCAGCACGCTGATCGTGGGCATGGAGATTCACGTCGAGCTCGCCACGCGCAGCAAGATGTTCTCCCGCGCCCCCTCCCCGGCGTGCGCCGAGTTTCAGGAATCTCCGCCCAACACCTGCATCGACCCTGTGGTGCTGGGCCTTCCCGGGGCGCTGCCGGTGGTGAATCGAAGCGCCGTCGACATGGCCATGGCCGTGGGCCTGGCGCTGGGCTGCCGTGTCGCCGAGGTCACGCGCTGGGACCGCAAGGGCTACTTCTACCCGGACCTGCCCAAGGGCTACCAGATCTCGCAGTACGACCTGCCGATCTGCTTCGACGGCGCCATCGACCTGCCCGCGCCCGCCGCCGGGCAGAAGCCCGGCGGCTCGTACATCGCCATCGACGATGCGCTGCCGGCCCGGCGCATCGGCATCATCCGCGCCCACCTGGAGGAAGACGCCGGCAAACTGCTGCACGAGGCCCCGGGCGGCGGCGCGATCGACGGCTCGCTGGCGGACTACAACCGCGCCGGAACTCCCCTGCTGGAGATCGTCACTCAGCCCGATCTGCGCTCCGCCGACGAGGCCGTGCTGCTGGCGCAGGCCGTGCGGACGCTCGTGCGGTTCCTGGGCGTGTCGCCCGCGATCATGCAGAAGGGCCACATCCGTTTCGAGCCCAACATCAACACCCTGCTCACGCTCGACGACGGCCGGACCGTCCGCACGCCCATCGTTGAGGTGAAGAACCTCAACTCCTTCCGCGCCCTGCGCGGCGCCATCGAGTTCGAGGCCCGCGAGCAGCCGCTGCGCTGGGCGGCCGACGGGCGCGTCATGGGCCCGGGCGCCAAGCAGACGCGGGGGTGGGACGACGAGGCCCAGCGGACCATCCCCCAGCGCGACAAGGAAGACGCCCACGATTACCGCTACTTCCCCGACCCGGACCTGCTGCCGCTGCGCATCGACGCCGCGTGGCGCGACCGCGTCCGCGATTCGCTGCCCGAGCTGCCCCTGACCCGCCGCGCCCGGTACATGCGCGACCTCGGGCTGTCATCAAGCCAGGCCACGGCCCTGACCGCCGAGCGCGACGAGTGCGACTACTTCGACGCCGCCGTCGAGGCGGCCGTCGCGTCGGGCCTGCACCCCGACCGCGCCGGGCCCGCCGTCGCCAACCTCATGCTCCAATCCGGCCTCAAACGCGCCAACGAGCGCCCGGGCGACACGCTCATTTCGGCGCTCGGCGTGCCGGCTCGGCGCGTCGGCGAGATCGCCGCCCTGCGCGAGGCCGGGGACATCTCCGCCGCCGGCGCCGACGAGCTGTTCGGCCAATATGCAGGCGGCGACGGCCCCGACACGCCGGCGCGCGACCTGGCAACGGCCCGCGGGCTGCTGCTGGTACGCGACGACGGCGCGCTCGAGGCCTGGTGCGTCGCGGCGATCGGGGCGCACCCGCAGGCCGCGCAGGACGTGCGCGCCGGCAAGGACGCTGCCATCGGCCGGCTGGTGGGCGACGTGATGAAGCGGTCCCAGGGGCGCGCCGAGGCCGCGGCGGTCCGCGCGGCGCTGTTGGCGCTGCTCCGGCCGTGATCGGGCCGACGGCGTACCCCGGCGCGCCCGTACACTCCGGCAATGCTGGCGCTGTTCGCCCTCTCCATCTTCCTCGGCGCCGGGCTGCTGTTCCTGGTGCAGCCCATGGTGGGCAAGATGCTGCTGCCCTTGCTGGGCGGCAGCCCCGCGGTCTGGAACACCTGCATGGTGTTCTTCCAGGGGGCGCTGCTGGCGGGGTACCTGTACGCCCACCTGCTGGGGAAGATCCCGTCACGCCTGGGGCAGCTCATCGTCCACGCCGCCGTGCTCGCCCTGGCGGCGCTGGCCCTGCCCATCGGCCTGCACAACCAATCGCCGCCGCTCGACAGCGAGATGCCCATCGGCTGGGTGCTCAAGACCCTGGCACTGACCGTCGGCGCCCCGTTCTTCGCCCTGGCGTCGGCCGGGCCGCTCTTGCAGAAGTGGTTCGCCCAGACCAACCACCCGCACGCCCGGGACCCGTATTTCCTGTACGCCGCCAGCAACCTCGGCTCCATGCTCGCGCTGTTGGGCTACCCCCTGCTGCTCGAGCCCGCCGTCGGCCTGGCGGGCCAGCGCGTTCAGTGGTCCATCGCCTACGGCCTGTTCGCGGCCCTGGCGCTGGCGTGCGGGTGGTGGATGCTCCGCCGGCCCGTCGCCGCCGCGACGCCGATCAGCACGCCCGCCGTTCCACCGGCCGACCCGCCGGCCAGCGATGAGACGGTTCAGGCCGCGCTGTCAACCAGCGTCACGCCTCTGGTGCGCCTGCGCTGGGTGTTCCTGGCGTTCGTGCCGTCGAGCATGATGCTCGGCGGCACGCAGTACATCGCCACCGATATTGCCTCGTTCCCGCTGCTGTGGGTGATCCCGCTGTCGATCTACCTGCTGACGTTCATCGTCGCGTTCAGCCCGCGCTGCCGCTGGGTCGCCCGGGTGGCCCAGGCGCTGCTGCCCCCGGCGGTGCTCTTCCTGGCGCTGCTGCTCTACAAGGAGCCGCGGTTCGAGCTGAAGCTCATTGTGATCCCCCACCTCGTCGGGCTGCTCATCGTCGGGCTGGTGTGTCACGGACGGCTCGCGGCCGAACGCCCCGACGCCTCGCGCCTGACGGAGTTCTACCTCTGGATCGCCGTGGGCGGGGTGCTGGGCGGGGTGTTCAACTCCATCGTGGCGCCGGTGGTCTTCACGTCCGTCGCCGAGTACCCGGTCGCGCTGGTGCTGGCCTGCCTGGCCCGCCCGTGGCGCATCAGCCGGGGCGTTAAGCACGCCATCCACGAGTGGTGGGTCCGCTTCAACGGCGCGCTGGACCTGGCCGTGCCCATCGCCGTGGGCGCCCTGTTCACGGCCATGCCCGCCGTCCTGGTCTGGTTCGGCAACCGCATGCCCTCCGTCGGCGAGTACATCCGCCAGAACGAGCACGGCTGGGGCTACTGGGCCCTGCGCATGGGCATCCCCGCGGCCCTGTGCCTGATCTTCGCCCGCATGCGCCTGCGATTCGCCCTGTGCGTCGCCGCGGTCTGCGTGCTGCCGTTCCTCGATCCGGGCAAGGGCGCCAGGGTCGTGCACGCCGACCGCACGTTCTTCGGCGTCTACCGCGTTCACGCCAGCAGCGACCGCAACCGCGACATGACCTGGCACCAGCTCTACCACGGGCGAACCATGCACGGCAGCCAGCTGATGATGGAGCCCTGGTCACTCGAGCCCACCACCTACTACTCCACCAACAGCCCCGTCCGCGACGTGTTCCACGCGTTCGACGGACGCTCCGATGTCCGCGCCGCGTTCGTGGGCATGGGCGGCGGCACGCTCGCGGCGTTCGGCAAGCCCGGTTGGGTCTGCGACTTCTACGAGATCGACCCGGCGATGGTCCGCATCGCCACCGACCCGGAACTGTTCACCTACATCCGCGATGCGCGCGCCAAGGGCGTCACCGTCAACACCGACGCCGTCGGCGACGCCCGCATCACCCTCTCTCGCGCGCCGGCGGGCGTGTACGACCTGATCATCCTCGACGCGTTCAGTTCCGACGCCATTCCCGTCCACCTGCTGACGCGCGAGGCCATCGAGATGTACCTGGCGCGGCTCCGCCCCGGCGGCCTCTTGGTCTTCCACATCACCAACGGCTACCTCGACCTGTCGCCGGTGATGGCCCGGGCCGCCGAAACGCTCGGCCTGGTTGCCCGCGTGCGCGACCACAACCCCCGCAACGACGCCGAGCGCGGGCTCGACCCCAGCGGCAGCCAGTGGCTCGTGATGGCCCGCGCCGAACACGACCTCGGCCCCATCGAGCCCGACGACCGGTGGGAGCCGCCGCTCACCCGGCCCGACGTGCCGGCGTGGACCGACGACTATTCAAACCTCGTCCGCGTGCTCAAGTGGAAATGACCGCCGCGGGGCCGACCCCAGGGCTCAACCGTGTCGGCGCGACACCTCGACGCGCCCGCCCGGAGCGTCCTTGATCTGCCAGCCCATCGCCGCGAGTTCGTCGCGGATCGCGTCGGACCGCTTGAAGTCCTTCGCGGCTCGCGCCTCGCGCCGCTGCCGCAACAGCGCCTCGACCCGATCGTCGGGCTGCGCCCCGCCCACGAACAGGCCGATCTCCGTCTGGCGCGCCGCCGGACGCTCCAGCCCCAGCACGCCGAGCACTCCGTCCATCAGCCGCAGGCCCGCGGCGGCGGTTGAACCGGTCGTGGCCGCCAGCGCGTTCACCGCCGCGATCGCCCCGGCGATGTTCAGGTCGTCGTGCATGGCGTCGGCGAACTCTCGCACCGGCGACTGGTCGCGGGCCCGGCGTTCCGCCTGGGTGTCGCCGCCGGGCGCCGACTCCAGCGCCTTGCGCCAGCGGTCGATCAATCGCTGGCTGTCGGTCAGGCCCTGGAACGTGAAGTTCGCGTTGGAACGGTAGTGCGTGCGGATCAACTCCAGGCGCAGCGCCGCCGGCTCCACCCCGCGATCGAACAGGTCGCGCGCCGTGAAGAAGTTCCCCTTGCTCTTGCTCATCTTGGCCCCCTCGACGATCAGGTGGCGCGCGTGGAACCACGCGCGGCTGAACGCCGGGGCCCCCGTCGCGCAGCACGATTGTGCGATTTCGCACTCGTGGTGCGGGAAGATGTTGTCCTCGCCGCCGGAGTGCAGGTCGATCATGCCGTCGGCGCCGGCCAGCCGCTCGCCGGCCATCACCGAGCACTCGATGTGCCACCCCGGGTACCCCTCGCCCCACGGGCTCGGCCACTTCATGATGTGGCGCGGGTCCTCCTTCCACAGCAGGAAATCCGCCGGGTGGTTCTTCTGCTGCTGGTTCGCGTCGCTCACACGGCCGCCAGCCCCAGCACGCAGGTGCTCCAGCGTGTTGCCGCTCAGCCGCCCGTACGACGGGAACCGCTGCACGTCGAAGTACACCACGCGGCCGCCCGGCTCGCCCCGCACGTACGCGAACCCGCGCTCGATCAGGCGCGCGATCATCGCGACCATGCCGGGGATCTTGGCCGTCGGGCGCGGCATCAGCGTGGGATCGTGCTGTGCCTCCAGCGCCACCTTCAGCCCAAGCCTCCGCGCATCGTCCAGGAACCGCTCGGCGTAAAACCCCGCGATCGCGTACGGGTTGCCGGGGTCCAGCGACACGCCCTGCGGCAGCTTGCCCGACTTCTTCGCCTCGGCCAGCCGCCGGCCCGCCACCGCCATGCGGTCCTCGCCGTGCTCGCCTCCCTCGGCGTCGTCGGTCATGTGGCCCACGTCGGTGATGTTCATCACGTGCACGACCGTGCGCGGCCCGCGGTGCACGCCGCCGCCAGCCGTCGCCAGGTCGCACAGCGGCGACTCGATGAACCGGCGCAGCACGTCCGCCGCCAGGAACGAGCGGAAGTTCCCGATGTGCGCATCGTCGTACACCGTGGGCCCGCACGAGTAGAACGTCACCCGCGACGGGTCTCCCGGCGTCAGGGGTTCGACGCGGCGCGTCAGCGTGTTGTACAGGTTCAGCGGCATGCGGCGCCCCAAGCGGCCGCAATTGATAGGCGCGGGCCCGGCGCCGCCGCGACGATCACCCCACCGGCTGGCCGTCGGCCCGCGCGCCCGCCCCGGCTTCGTCCGGCTCCGACCGCACCTCCAGAGACACCTTCACCACCCGCGTCGGCTTGGCTTCCAGGATCGTGAACCGCATCCGCTCGTGGTCGAAACTCTCGCCCTTCGAGGGGATCCGCCCCAGCGTCGTCACCACGAACCCGCCCACCGTGTCGTAGTCCTCGCTCTCGGGGATCTGCACCCCCAGCGATTCCAGCGCGCCGTTCACGTCCATGATCCGGGCCGCGGCGTCCACGTCCGCCCGGTTCTGCTCCGGCTTGAGCACCACGTCCGGCAGCTCCGCCTGCGGCGCTTCGTATTCGTCGCGGATGTCGCCGACGATCTGCTCGACGATGTCCTCGATCGTCACCAGCCCCGCGGTGCCACCGTACTCGTCGGCCACCATCGCGATGTGCACCTTGTTCGCCACCATCTCGTCCAGCAGCTCCCGGACCGTCTTGGTCTCCGGAACGAACCGCGCCGGCCGCAGGATGGTCTTGAGCTCGAACGGCTTGCCCCCCGCGCGGCTGCCGTCGCCCGCCAGCCAGTGCAGCAGGTCCTTCACGTAGAACATCCCCACCACCTGGTCCAGGCTCTCGCCGTACACCGGGATCCGCGAGTGCCGCAACGCCTTGACCGTCTTGATCACCTGGCCAAGGTCGTTCGACAGCTCCATCGCCTCGACGCTCGGTCGCGGCGTCATGATCTGCTGCACCGTCAGGTTCTTGAACGAGACCACCGCCTCGATCATCTCCCGCTCGAAGTCGTCGAACGCCCCGGTCGCTTCGCCCTCTTCCACCACGCTCAGCAGGGCCCGCTGCGCCTGCTCGCCCGCGTGACGCCGCTCGGCCCCCGCCAGTCGCCGCACCACCTCGTCCGTCCCGCGCGCCACCACCTCCAGCGGCGTCACCATCAGCGCCGCGAGGCGCGACAGCGACCGCGTCGACCAGATCACCCGCGCCCCGGCGTACGTCGCCACCGACATCGGCGCCGCCACCCCCGCCAGCCACCCCACCACCGCCACCGTCAGGATCCCCAGTCCTCCGTCCAGCCAGTCCGGCCGGTCGTTGGCCCGTAGCCCCGCGATCCACTCCACCATCCCCATCGCCGCTACGCCGAACGCCCCCAACGCCACCAATCCGGTCGCCCGCGCGTACACCCCCGAACGGTCCATCATCCGACCCATCGACTCCGCCGCGCCTTTGCCCGACCGCGCCTGCGCCAGCGACTCGACGTCCTTGCGCGACGTTTGAACCATCGCGTGGTAGATCGCGCTGAACAAACAGCCCACCGCCGCCGCGGCCAGCGCTACCCAGATGGCCAGCGCTCCCATCATGGCGACCCCGCTTCCCCAAAGGTCTCACCCACGCCCAGCGTCCGCAGGATCTCGTCCTCCCGCGCATGCATCGCCCGGTACCCCTCATCGCTGTGGTCGTCGTGCCCGAGGCAGTGCAGCACGCCGTGCAGGATGTACAGCAGCAGCTCCCGGCGAACCGGGTGCCCCCGGGTCGCGGCCTGCCGGACCGCCTCATCCAGGCAGATCAGCACGTCCGTGTCCAAGGCCCCGCCGGCCGATGGGTCCGGCCGCAGGTCGAACGTCAGCACGTCCGTGGTCCCTTCGACCCCGGAGTACCGGCGGTGAGCCTCGGCCATCTCCGGGTCCCCAACGACCCGGGCCCGCACCTCCCCCTCTCCTCCGGCCGCCAGCACCGCCCGGCCCGCCCACTGACCAAGCCAAGCGGCATCCTCCCGGTCCATTCGCCCGGTTGCATCGATCACGTCCACGACCACACCCCCCGGGGCACCCGCGGCGGGAGGGCGGTCGGCCTCGCCCGACTCGTCGGCGAGTGCGACCGCAGCGACCTGGCTGGAGGGCGTTGAACGGGCCATGGGCACAATCACGATACGTGAATCCTACCGCCCCGGCACGGCGGAGCAACCCGGAAATACCTTACTGCATACGAACGTCACGCCGGGTTGCGCCGCACCCGGGATTCCGCGGCGTGGAAGGGGCTGCCAACTGACAAGACGAACTCACCTTGCCGAACAATTGTGTTGTCGGTCATTCAATCCCAGATGAACCGGGGCTGGCCGACGGACCGCCCGGCGGTCGGGAAGATCCCCAGGAACTGGTTCCGGCGACCCGCATCGTCCGGCTCATCCACGAACAGGCAGTCCAGCCGCAAGCGACCCCGTCCGTCGTTGTAGACCAGCTCGGGCGGCGAGTAGCTGGTTTCAAAGTTGACGTGCCCATCGGCATACCCCACGCTCCCCGCCCACGAGCCGCTCCGCATCGACACCAGGGTGGCCGGAGCAGATCTGACCGGCCGGTACACGGCATTGCCCGCCGCGTCAGCAACGACACGTGCCAGCTCCGGCCCGCGCTCGCCGACGAGCGCGCGCGTGGGATCGAACGTGTTCTTCCACAGCGCCCGGCGCTCACCGACCGGCGGCATGAAGGCGAACGACAGGTTGCCCGGGGGCGACACCCGGCCGATCGCGCCCGCCGGCGTTGTGAAGTCGTCGTTGAACGCCGGGTCCCACAGGGCGGCGTCTGGGTCAGCAGCGCGCACGGGGCGTGCGGCCTGGTAGTCGTCATCAACGGCGATGTTGGGGTGCAACTCGCCATGGGCGACCATCCACTCGACAGGGACGAGCTCCTCCCAGATCAGGATCGACGCGATGTTGGCGGTGGTGTTCTTGCGCTCCGGATCGCCCCCCGCGCTGACCGTGGCGTCCGACGCATCCAGCGCCGACGGCAGCGGAAACTGGTCCCGGTTGGCCTCCCCCCACATCTGCATGGCCTGCACAATGCTCCGAATCTGCGTCGCGTTGCGCAATGCGGGGCTGTGGCAACAATGGCCGCGGCGCACCGTGTCGCTGACGACCACCAGCAGGAACCCGCTCAGCAGCAGGCTCACCACCACAACCGTGATTAACTCCACCAGCGTGAAGGCGCACCGACCGCGCCCGCCGCCACGCCCGCCCGTTCGTCCGTTCATGGCTCGGCTCCACGAGTCCCGCCCCGCCTCCCACCGAACCTCGATACGCCCGCGCCGCCCGCAGGTTCCCTCGTTCAACCCGGGCGACGCCCCCGCACGACGCGCCAGGCCTCGCGGATGAACGCCGCGGCCAGCAGCAGCAGCACCACCGCCACCGCCGCGTTGAGCACGGTGGGGTTCAGGTCGCCCGCCGCGGTGCGCCACTGCCCGCGCATCGCGTCGCGCGCGCCCACGGCCGCCTGCAGTCCCAACGCCCACAGCGTGATGGTCATCACGAAGATCATGGGCACCAGCGTGTACCAGTAGCGACGACCGCTGCGCGCCAGCCACACCGTGATGCCCAGCAGCGTGAGCGACGCCAGCAGCTGATTGCTGGTGCCAAAGAGCGTCCAGAACAGCCGGTAGGCCCCCGGGTCCACGGTCAGCAGCATCACCAGCGGCACGCCGGCCGTCAGGGCCGCGCCCACGAATCCCACCGCCTTGGCCTCGACACCGGGCGGAACATCGCGCAACGCCGCATCGGTGTCGGGCCCATGGGGTTGTTCGGTGCAGTGGCCGGGGCCGGCGCCGGGCCCGGCCGACGGCGCAGCGCCCGCCGGCCGCGCCGAGGGCCGGAACTGGAAGTACAGCTCCGTCAGCAGGTACCTGCCCAGGCGCGTGGAGACGTCGAGCGTGTCGAACACGAACGTGCTGAATGCCATCGCCCCGAAGGTCGCGGCGAACACCAGCCAGTCCTTGCCCAGGAACACCGTCAGGAACTGCGCCAACCCGTCGCCGTAGATGCGCGCCGGGGGCTGGCCGGCCGCCTGCGCCGGCGTGATGATCAGCACCGTCGCCAGCGCGATCACCGCCACCAGGCCCTCCAGCAGCATCGCGCCGAAGCCGATCGGCGTGCAGTGAGATTCCCTGGCCACCTGCTTGCTGGTCGTGCCGCCGCAGATCAGGCCATGGAACCCCGAGCACGCCCCGCACGCGATCGTCACGAACAGGAACGGGATCACCAGGTCCGTCGGCCGCAGCGTCGAGCCCTCGCGGAACAGGTCCACCGCCGACAGCGGGTTCAGCGTCGCCAGCGCCTGCTCGGTCACCATCGGCTGGCGGATCTCGTAGTTGCCAAACAGCACGCCGCCGAGGCCCACCGCGATCGCCAGGTAGAGCACGAAGCCGCCCAGGAACCCGCGCGGCTGCTGCAGCAGCCACATCGGCAGCAGCGAGGCCCCGAAGCAGTACAGCAGGATCAGCACGCACCACGTCGTCGAAGAGAAGCTCAGGATCGAATCCAGTTGCGTGCCCGCCCAGACGCACCCCAGCGTCGCCGGCACGAACACCAGCGCCGACAACCACCCCGGCGGGCGCAGGTAGCGCTCCACCACGCCCATCGCCAGCGCCAGCAGCAGGTACAGCGCGCTGCTGGCGGCCACCGCGCCGCCCTTGTTGAACGGCGTGCTCAGCCCCTCGAACTCCTCGGCCCGCCCCACGAACGACTCGGCGGTGATCTGCGTGAACGCCACGATCACGTAGACCAGCGCCACCCAGATGAACGCCGTAATCGCCAGAAACGCCCGCCGCCCCAGGTTCGCTCGCGCGATCTCCGCGATCGAGTGCGCCCCGTGCCGCACCGACGCCACCAGCGCCGACAGATCGTGCACAGCGCCGATGAAGATCACCCCCAGCACGATCCAGATCAGGCACGGCAGCCACCCGAACCCCATGCACGCCAGGATCGGGCCGGCGATCGGGCCCGCCGCCGCGATCGCGGAGAAATGCTGGCTCATCAGGTAGAACGGGCGCGTCGGGATGAAGTCCACCCCGTCGTTGATCCGCGCCGCCGGCGTCGGCGAGCCGTCGTCCAGGCGGTACTGGCGCGCGATGTACGTGCCGTACAGCAGGTACCCGGCGCACAACGCCGCCATCACCACCAGCGCCAACGCCGTCAGTCCCATCGGGCGTCCACTGTGACGACTCCGCTCCCGGCGGTCAACACGCCCGTTTCGGTATGCTCTCGCCGTCCCCGGGGCGGGAACGGAGCCCGAACGTGACCAGACTGATCTGTGCGTTGCTCGCGGCCGCGGCGTCGGCGGCGCTCACCCCGGCGGCCCGGGCTCAACCCGAACCTGTCGCCTTCGTCAATGCCCGCATCCTGCCCATCGGCAACGCCGATGGAGGCGGCGGCGCGGAGATCGAGCGCGGCGTGCTCGTCGTCCACCAGGGCCGCATCGTGGCCGTCGGCCCGGCCGACGCCACCGCCATCCCGCCCGACGCCCGGCGCGTCGATTGCGCCGGCAAGGTCATCATGCCCGGCCTGGTTGACACCCACAACCACATCGGCGGCGTCGGCGGGGCGGACGGCAGCGCCACCCTGCAGCCCGACGTGCGCGTCAGCGATTCCATCAACCCACTGGACTCGGGTTTCCGGCGCGCCGTCGCCGGCGGCCTGACCACCCTCAACATCATGCCCGGCTCGGGCCACCTGCTCAGCGGCCAGACCGTTTACGTCAAGCTCCGTCCCGCCAAGCGCATCGACGACATGGTCATCCGCGACGAGCGCGGCAACCCCATGGGCGGCATGAAGATGGCCAACGGCACCAACCCCATGCGCGACCCGCCCTTCGCCGCCACCCGTGGCAAGGCCGCCGCCATGGTTCGGGACCTCTACACCAGGGCCCAGCAGTACAAGGCCAGGCGGGCCGCGGCGATCCAGGCCGGCGGCGCCGGCGCCGGGCCGGAAGGGAAGGAACACGCCCCGACCCGCGACCTGGCCATGGAGGCGCTAGTGGAAGTGCTCGACGGCGCCCGCATGGTGCACCACCACACGCACCGCGCCGACGACATCATGACCGTGCTGCGGCTCAAGCAGGAGTTCGGCTTCCGGGTCACGCTGCACCACGTCAGCGAGGCGTGGAAGGTGGCCGACGAGATCGCCCGGGCCGGCGTGCCGTGCTCGGTGATCCTGGTCGATTCGCCCGGCGGCAAGCTCGAGGCGGCGGAGATGTCCTACGAAACCGGCGCCGTGCTCGAGAAGGCCGGCGTGAAGGTCGCCTTCCACACCGACGACTGGATCACCGACTCGCGCCTGTTCCTGCGGATGGGCGCGCTGGCCGTGCGCGCCGGCATGTCGCGCCAGGGCGCACTGCGGGCGCTGA
>JAHCJH010000076.1 GCA_026126345.1 Phycisphaeraceae bacterium
ACTTCGACAACACCAGCAACGTCTTCGCCCACGAGCCCAACCCCCTCGTGGCCTCCAACCTTCAGCAGGTGCGCGACGCGGTCATCGCCGAAAAGGCCGACCTGGGCGTCTGCGTTGATGGCGACGCCGACCGCTGCGTCATCAGCGATGAAAAGGGCAACGCCGTCGGCTGCGACCACCTCACCGCGCTCCTGGCCCGCTACTTCCTGGCCAAGGCACCCGGCTCGCCGGTGGTCTACGACCTGCGTTCCACCAAGGCCGTCGCCGAAGAAATCACCAAAGCGGGCGGCAAGCCCATCCGCTCGCGTGTGGGCCACGTCTTCCTCAAGCAGGCGATGAGCGACCACCAGGGCATCTTCGGCGGGGAACTCTCCGGTCACTTCTATTTCCGCGACAACTTCAACGCCGACTCGGGCGTCATCAGCATGTGCGTGGTACTTTCCATTCTCTCGCACGCTACCAAGCAATCGGGAAAGACGATGAGCCAACTCATCGCGCCTATTGCCCGTTACCCGCAGTCCGGCGAGATCAACTTCCAGATCGAAGACAAGGACGGCGCGCTGGCCTCGCTGCGAAAGGACTTCGCCGACGCGCAGATCGACGAACTCGACGGCGTCACCATCGACTGCTTCGCCACCGACGGCTGGTGGTGCAACGTGCGCAAGAGCAACACCGAGCCGCTGCTGCGGCTGAACCTCGAGGCGCGCGACCGCAAGGTGCTGGAGAAGATGCTGGCGAAGATCAGCCCGATGCTGGGCGTGAAGGTGGACCACTAGCGGCGCGGCGCGCTGGCGCGCCCAGGGGCACGGCCGGATGAACCTGCAGGCGTTCTTCGAGCACTGGCGGATCGTGGAGAACCCGTTCCGGGGCGAGGAAGCGCGCCAGGACCCGGTGTTCTCGCGCCTGGTGGGCGAGGGGGCGGGGGCCAGCGGCGTGTCGCGCGCCAGCCAGCACAGCGATTACGAGAAGATCGCCGGGGATTTCTCCAAGCCGGGCGCGGGCATCGCGTTCGGCGAGAAGGGAAGCGGCAAGACGGCGATCCGGCTGCAGCTGGCGCGGCAGTGCGCTGCGTACAACGCGGCGCACCCGGCGGCGCGGGTGCTGCTGCTGGCGTACGACGACCTGGGGGCGATGCTGGAGCGGTTTCACAAGCGGGCGGCGGCGGCGGCGCGGGGGCGGAACAAGCCGGCGCCGGCCGAGACGCTGAAGCAGTTGCGGCTGGCGGACCACGTGGACGGGATCCTGTCGATCGCGGTGCCGCCGTTGATCGACGCGGTGCTGGAGCAGTCGGGTCCGACGGAGCTGCTGGACCTGGGGCCGGAGCCGCGGAAGCAGGCGCGGCGCGAGGAGCGGTCGCTGAAGCGGGACCTGATGCTGCTGCAGGCGGCGTACGACCGCGCGGAGCACGCCGGAGAGCGGGCGGCGCAGCTGCGGCGGGCGCTGGGAATCCGGCGGACGTTCATGTCGGGGGTGGAGAGCGCGATCGCGTACGCGGGGTGGCTGCTGCCGCTGGCGGTGTTCATCGTGTACGAGCTGCGTGGCGGGGGGACGCCCGAGCCGGTGCTGACGACGGTGTTCTTCGCGCTGCTGGGGGTGTGGACGCTGTTCCTCCTGAAGAAATCGCTGACGGACCGGCTGGCGCTGGGGCGGCGGGCGCACCGGCTGTGGAAGCAGATCCGCACGACGGCGCGGAGCGAGGCGAGCTTCAAGGCGGCGGTGGGGGAGCTGCCGCCGGCGTGGCGGACGAGCCTGTCGCTGCCGCTGGTGGAGGGGGACGAGCCGCGTCTGGCGATGCTGGACCGGCTGCGGCGGGTGCTGCGGCGGTTCGGGTACGCGTCGATCGTGGTGGTGGTGGACCGGATGGACGAGCCGTCGATCATCGCGGGTGACGTGGAGCGGATGAAGGCGGTGGTGTGGCCGATGCTGTCGAACCGGTTCCTGCAGCACGAGGGGCTGGGGGTGAAGATGCTGCTGCCGATCGAGCTGCGGCACGTGCTGTTCCGCGAGAGCGGGGCGTTCTTCCAGGAAGCGCGCCTGGACAAGCAGGGGTTCGTGGAGTCGCTGAGCTGGTCGGGGGCGATGCTGTACGACCTGTGCACGAACCGGCTGAACGCGTGCCGGCGGCCGGGGTCGGCGCCGATGACGCTGGCGGACCTGTTTGACGACACGGTGACGCGGGAGGACCTGATCGGGGCGCTGGAGCTGATGCGCCAGCCGCGGGACGCGTTCAAGCTGCTGTACCAGTGCGTGAACGACCACTGCTCGATGACGACGGCGGACCAGGGGGCGTACCGGATTTCGCGCGGGCTGCTGGAGAGCGTGAAGAAGCAGCAGGTGGAACGGGTGCGGCAGTTGGGGATGGGCGTGCGGCCGGCGTGAGCGGGGCGGGGCGATCGAGAGTGATTCGTGGGCGTTCAGGACCGAGGGCTTGCGCCCCCGGCTCATGGCTGTCGCACCTTCGGTACTCCGCGCGGCGCGAGGGCGGGGTCAGGTGATGCGCTGGAGGCGGGCGTATTCGAGGACGAGGGTCTTGACGCCGACGTGGTCGAACTTGATCTGCACGCGGGCGTTGCTGCCGCCGGTGGCCTGCTGGACGATGCCGCGGCCGAACTGCGGGTGGCGCACGACCGAGCCGGGGGGAAAGGGAACCGAGGCGCTGGGGCGCGGCGCGGGCGAGAGGCCGGAGCCCGAGCCGGGACGTGCACCGAGGCCCGAGCCGGAGCCTGTGCCGGCGCGCTGAGCGCCGGGGCGGAGGAAGCGGTCCATCTCGGGGTCGTGGTCGGGGTCGCCGAAGCCGGCCTGGTCGCTGAGCGAGACGCCGTCGCCGGCGAGTTCGTCGAGGAAGCGGGAAGGGATGGTGCGTTCGGACAGGCCGCGGATGGTGCGGAAGCGGGCGCTTGTGATGAGCAGGTGGTCCATGGCGCGGGTGACGCCGACGAAGGCGAGGCGGCGTTCTTCTTCGAGATCGCTGTCTGAGGTCTGGGCGCGCATGTGGGGCAGGACGCCTTCTTCGAGGCCGATGATGGCGACGAAGGGGAACTCGAGGCCCTTGGCGGCGTGGAGGGTCATGAGGGTGACGGCGCCGCTGGCGGGGTCGATGGCGTCGGTGTCGGCGACGAGGGCGACGCGTTCGAGGTACGCGGCCAGGAGCACGGGCAGGCTCGCGGGGTCGGCCGGCGGCAGGGGGTTGTCGTCGTCGGGCGGCGCGATGGCCTCGTCGGCGAGGGACTGGGCGCGTTCCTGCTCGAAGTCGCGGGCGGAGGAGACGAGTTCGGCGAGGTTCTCGGCGCGCTCGGGCTCGGTGGCGTACATCTTCTCGAGGCCGGACTCGCGGACGATGCGCTCGACGAGGTCGGCCAGGGAGCGTTCTTCGTGCGGAGCGAGCAGGGCGTCTTCGTCGGGCGCGCCGGCGGGGGACCAGGCGTTGAGCTGCTTGAGGAACTCGGCGATGGCGCCGGCGGCGCGGGGGGTGATGCCGGCGACGGGCGCGCCGGCGGCGGCCTGGCGCAGGGCCTCGATGGGGGTGGCGCCGGTGGCGGCGCAGTGGGTGGTGATCTTGTCCCAGGTTGCGGCGGAGATGCCGCGGGCCGGGGTGTTGATGATGCGTTCGAGGCTGACGGCGTCGTCGGGGTTGGCGACGAGGCGGAGGTAGGCCAGGGCGTTGCGGACTTCTTCGCGCTGGTAGAAGGCGGTGCCGCGGACCATGACGTAGGGAACGCCGGCGGTGCGGAGGGTGTCCTCGATGACGCGGCTGAGGGCGTTGGTGCGGTAGAAGACGGCGCAGTCTTTCCAGGAGCGGTCGCGCCCGGCGGGTGATTGGAGGATGTGTCGCAACCAATCGAGGACGAGGGCGGCCTCGTGGTGCTCGTCGCGCGCCAGGACGATCTCGACGGGCGAGCCGCCGGCGCGGGTGGGGGTGAGGGGCTTGTTCTTGCGGCGGGTGTTGCGGCGGATGAGGCGGTCGGCGGCGGCGAGGATGGTGGCGCGGGAGCGGAAGTTCTCGCCGAGGGCGATGACGGCGGCGCCGGGGTACTGCTCCTCGAACTGCAGGATGTTGGAGATGTCGGCGCCGCGCCAGCCGTAGATGGACTGGTCGGGGTCGCCGACGACGCAGATGTTGGGGCCGGGGTCGTCGGTGGTGGGCTTGGCGGGGCCGTCGCCGGCGATGAGCGAGGCGATGACGAACTGGGCGCGGTTGGTGTCCTGGTACTCGTCGACCAGGAGGTAGCGCCAGCGGTGCTGCACCTCGGCGCGGACCTGGGGCGACTCGCGGAGCATGCGGGCCGTGAGCATGAGCAGGTCGTCGAAGTCGGCGGCGTTGGCCTGGCGCAGGCCGTGCTCGTAGGCGGCGTAGATGCGGGCGACGGTGCGGGCGTAGAAGTCGCCGGCCAGGGCGCGGTAGGCCTCGGCGTCCTTGAGCTCGTTCTTGGCGGCGGAGATGGCCGAGAGGACCGAGCGGGCGGGCCAGTTGGCGCTGGACAGGTCCAGGGCGGCGAGGGTGGACTTGATGAGGCGGGTCTGGTCGTCGTCGTCGTAGATGGTGAAGCCGGGCTTGAGCAGGCCCTTGTCCGCCAGGCCGGACAATTCGGCGTACTTGCGGAGCAGGCGGACGCAGAGCGAGTGGAAGGTGGTGACGGTCAGGCCGCGCTCGGCGGCGTGCTCGCCCAAGAGCTGGGCGACGCGGTGGCGCATCTCACCTGCGGCCTTGTTGGTGAAGGTGAGCGCGAGGATCTGCCAGGGGCGAACGCCGGAGGCGACCAGGTGGGCGATGCGGCGGGTGATGACGCGGGTCTTGCCCGAGCCGGGGCCGGCCAGAACGAGCAGCGGGCCGCGGGTGTGCAGCACGGCGCGGCGCTGGTCGGCGGTGAGGTCGGCCAGGAGCGCATCGTCGGCCGCAGCTTCGGAGTCGGGGTCGTGGAGCGGGTGGTGCGGTGGGTGCGGTGCGCTGGCGTCCATGCGCGGCAAGCGTAGACGGACGGGGCGGCGCGGCCGGTGGGGTCAACGCGGTCAGGGCGCGGGCGGTGGCCGGTCTTTGCGGGCCGTGCGCTTGGCCTGGGCGTCGAGTTGGGCCTTTGCCTGGGCCTCGGCGCGGACTCTGGCGGCTTCGATCTCCTCCATCGGGATCGCCATGAGCTCCTCCGGGGTGAAGTAGCGGTCGAACCCGGGGGGGCTGACGAGGCCGCCGTGCATGAAGGCGTGGCGTTCGCGGCGGTCGTGCGGGGCCGGCGAATCCGGGGGTTGCGCGGGGTCGTGGTCGGGTCGATCGGGCATAGAGGAAGGTACGAAGCGGCGCCGCGTGGGTTCGCGCATCAGCCGCGAGCGTCGGGCCCGCGGCCGGTGTCGGCGCCAGAAACAGGTTGGGGCGGGGGGCCCAGTGGGTGAGGCGTGGCTTCGCGGGTGATGAGCGCAACGCCGTCGGGCAGGTGCTGGGCGACCTGGGCGAGCACGTCGCCGGCGACCTGACGGGAGAAGAGGCTGCGGCCGGTTTTGCCCATGATGAGGGTGTCGCAGCCGTAGGTGGCGGTGTAGTCGAGGATCTCCTCGGCGATGTCCGGGGAGCAGGCGTAGATGGGCACGAACGGCACGCGGTACTGACGCGCGAGCATGGCGACGGAGCCGAGGGCTTCCTGGGCGCCGGGGTCATCTTCGACGCGGGGGACGTAACCGGGGCCCATGTCGAGCACGCGGAGGGTGCGGACGTAGATGGCAAAGAGGGTGGCGCCGCGCCGGCGGGCGAGGTCGACGGCGAACTCGGCCTGCTGTCGGCCGCGGGCGGCGAGCATGATGCGCGGCCGGGAGGGATCGATGGACAGGGGCTCCCTGCGGAGCTCGTTGAGCCAGCCGAGCTCGGGGACGGGGAGCTGGTCGCGCAGGGCGCGGCGGGCGTTCCAGCGAACGGCGGCGCGGGCGCACAGGACGGCGGTGATCATGACGCCGGCGAAGATGGCGGCGCGTGGCTTGGCGACGATGATGGTGAGCTCGACGGCGGACATGAACAGGCCGACGGCCCACATGAAGCGTCGTTCCCAGCGGCCGATGGGCAGGGAGACGTTGATCGCGCAGGAGACCACGTTGATGGAGATGGCGCCGACCACGCCGATGGCGTAGAGCTCGCCGAGGGCTTTGACGTCGGCCTCGATGAGCAGCAGTGCGGCGGGAAGAGCGCAGGCGATGAGCAGGCCGATCCAGGGGACGCCGGAGTAGTTGAGGCGGGTGAGGGGTCGGGGGACTTCCTTGTCCTGTCCGAGGGAGTAGAGGACGGCGACCATGGCCATAACGGCGGTGTTGACGGCCGAGAGCAGCAGGAGGCCGAAGACGATGGCGGCGCCGATGCCGAAGGCGGTGCCGACGGCGGTGCCGAAGGCCTGCTGGCCGGTGTGGATGGCCAGCATCTTCATGGCGGTGTCGCGGTACTCCTTGACCTCGGGCGGGACCGCGTCGCTGTCGAGCCGGCCGACGACCTCGTGGGTGACGTAGTCGGGCTGGACGGTGTCGCGGATCTGCGGCAGGGCGCTGATGGCGATGCCGAAGATGAGGTTCAGAAGGACGACCTCGATGAGCACGGGCCAGATGGTGCGCTTGGCGGTGCGGGCGACCGGCTCGTGCATCAGGCCGGTCATGTTGGCGACGGCCTCGAGCCCCGAGAGGGCCAGGATGATGCGCACCAGCGACTCCCAGCGCGCCCAGGCGCTGGAGATGGAATCGTGCGGGGAGGAGATGCGGCTGAAGCCCTCGGCCAGCAGCGGAAGGCTGAGGATGGCGACGACGGCCGAGAAGATGATCGCGGCGATGGCGACGAGCAGCGCGAAGCGGCCGGCGCTGCGGGCGCCGAACCAGTTGATGATCCCGATGGCGATGATGGTGAGGATGGAAAGCAGGACGGTCAGTGTCTGCGGCGCGCCGAAGTAGTGGAAGCCCTCGATGACCGAGAGCGAGGCGGTGACGATGTAGTCGCACAGGAGCAGCGTGGCGCCGATGACCGAGAGGGTGGGGCTGAGCTGTCGGGCCGCGGCGTAGACGCCGCCGCCCTCGGGGAAGCATCGGCAGATGACCGAGTACGCCCAGGCGACGGCGGCCATGATGAGCGACATGGCCACGAGGTAGAGGACCGAGGCGTGGGCGGTGTAGTAGAAGGCCAGGCCCAGGACGTAGAGGCGGCTGGTGCCCCAGTCGCCGAACAGCAGCGGCCCGGCGTGAAACCACTTGAGGACGCGGGGGCGCTTCTGACTGACGACGATTCCGGCCATGGAGTCTCCGGCCGGAGTCCGTTCGGACTGGCGCAGCGGGCCAGGTCCGAGCGGTCCGGCGACGAAGGGCGGAGTGTATGGACCGGAGGCGGCGCGGCGGCAACCGCGGTTTTTCGTGCAGAAACTGTTTGCTGGGGTCAGGTGTGGGCGTGCTCAAGGGCCCTGGGGATGAAGTCGGCCAGTTCGGTGGCCAGGAGGCCGGTGCTGGCACCCCGTGCCTGCACCCAGAGGTCGGCGGCCAGGCCGTGGAGGTGCACGCCCCAGGCGGCGGCCTGAAAGAGGTCGAGCGGCTTGGTGGGGTTGGCCTTGCGCAGGGCTGGGTGCGCGGCGGGCGGAGCGACGAACTGGGCGACGAGGGCGGCGATGAGGCCGGTGAGCACGTCGCCGGTGCCGGCGGTGGCGAGGGCGGCCGAGCCGGTGGCGTTGACGATGGTGCGCTGGCCGTCGGTGATGATGGAGCCGGCGCCCTTGAGCACGACGATGCAGCCGAGGCGCTGGGCCAGGGCTTCGGCCGCGGCGGGGCGGGCGGCGGGATCGGCAGGGTCGGCGTTGATGTTGAGGGCGTCGGCCAGGCGGCGGTACTCGCCGGGGTGGGGGGTGAGCACAGCGGCGGCGTGGAAGTCGCGTGTGAGTTCGGGGATCTCGGCGAGGTTGTTGAGGGCGTCGGCGTCGATGACGACGGGCACGTCGTGCTGCTGGACGGCGCGGAGGCTCAGGGCGGCGGGGCCGGGGCCGACGCCCAGGCCGGGGCCGACGGCGAGCACGTCGGCGGCGGAGGCGGCGCGATCGATGGCGGCGGCGGCTTCGTGAGGCTCGACGGCGCCGGCGGCATCGGTGGGGATCGCCTGGCCGGTGGCGGCGGGGCAGATGGTGATGGCGGCGTCGAGGATGGGCGCGGGGACGAAGAGGCGGACCAGGCCGGCCCCGGCGCGGAGCGCCGCGGCGGCGGCCAGCGCGGGCGCGCCGCTCATGCGGCTGGCGCCGGCGGAGCAGCCGCCGACGACGGCGACGGTGCCGAAGGTGCCCTTGTGTCCGGCGGGGTCGCGTTTCGGGAGCGGGGGCAGGCCGAGGGGCGCGGTCACTTGGCGTGCTCCACGTCGATGCGCAGACGGTTGAACAGCGGGGCGAACTTGACCATGAAGTTGACCGAGTCGTCGTCGGTCAGGGCGCTGGCGTCGAGGCGGATGTGGGTGGCGTCGAAGCGGGCGTTGGCGGGCAACGTGGCGTCGAGCGGGAGCCACCGGGCCGCGCCGGCATCGGCGATGGAGGCTTCGGTCCACATGTGGTAGCCGAAGATGGGCTTTCCGGCGGGGCCGGGGACGGCGATGAGGCCGCTGACGACGCGGGCGGGCGTGCCGGCGGCGCGGAGCAGGGCGGCCAGGAGGACTGCGTGCTCGGTGCAATCGCCGATGCGGGTGCGGGCGACTTCGCTCGCGGAGGCGAAGCCGACGGAAAGGTCCTTGGCGCGGATGTAACGGTGGACGAAGGCCCGCAGCGATTCGGCGCGGGCGGCCGGGGCGAGGCCGTCGAGCTTCACCTGCGTCAGCAGGGTGCTGACGGCGGGGTCTGCGTGGTTGAGCATCTGCGTCGCGCCGAGGCAGTCTTCGGGGCGGGGCTCCGACGGCGGGCCGGCGGGGGCCGGGGCGTTCGGCCCGGTTTCGACGGTGACGCGGACGGTTCGTTCGTCGATGCGTTGGACGGTTTGGCCGCGGCCTTCGGGCACGTCGGGCATCTGGCCCTGGGCGACGGAGAGGCGGTAGACGGCGGACGTGACGGTGCGCGGGTCGGGCAGTGCGCCGGTGGGCGTGACCATGGTGGACAGCAGCAGTTCGGGCGCGTCGACCGGGCCGAGGGCGAGGTCCTTGTCGGCGAGCACCTGCACGACCTTGATGCCTCCGAGGTCGGTCTCGGAGCGGATGGGGCGGCCCTGATCGTCGACGAACTCGGTGCTGACGACGCCGGGGAAGGCGTCGACCGTGACGGACCATTTGACGGCGGGGACGGTCCGACCGAGCGCCTCGGCGGAAGTGCGTTCGAGCACGGTGCGCGTGATGACGATGGGGCGGAGGCCGAGCGACGGGTCGATGGTGCGGAGGGTGATGGACTTCTCGCCGCGGGCGAGCGCTTCGGCGACGGCGCGTTCGGCGGCGGCGGGGGTGAGCCAGGCGCCGGCGGGAAGGGGCTGGCGGGATTCGGAGCGCTGGCCGTTGGCGATGGTGACAATGCGGACGCCGTCGGGCTCGAAGGTGTAGAGCGTTTCGACCGGGGCGGAGCCCAGGGCCTGGAGTGTGCGCATGGCGATGGGTGCGCCGCCGGTGGTTTCCTCGGTGCGGCCCTCGATGCGGAGTTCGATGGCGTCGTTGCCCCGCTTGATGGTCAGACGCATGGTCGATTCGGTGACGATGCGGTCGGCGGTGCGGACTTCGACGGTGTGCAGGTGGCCGGCGCGCTTGCCGTTCATCTGCAACACGTGCCATGTGTGCACGGGCCGGGCGGGAGCGGCGGGCTGTTCGGCGGGCGGGGGTTCGGCGGCGGAGCGCCCGGCCGCCAGCGCCGGCAGCAGCAGCGCCAGGAGCACCAGCATCCAACGGGGCGGAGCGGGTCGCGGTCGGCGGGGCGTGCGGGTCATGGCCAATGGTAAACCGCGCGCCGGGGCGGGTGGTACGCTTGGGCGTGATCGACACGCACTGCCACCTGACGTTTCCTGACTTTCGCGGGCGGGAGGAGCGGGTGCTGGCCGATGCCGCGGCGGCCGGGGTGACGGGTGCGATCACGATCTCGACGACGACGAAGGACTGCCTGGAGGCGCTGGCGCTGGCGCACCGGTTCGAGAACGTGTGGTGCACGTCGGGGATTCACCCGTTGCACTCGCACGAGGGGCCGCACGCGTGGGAGAACCTGCGCCGGGTGGCGGCCGATGCGCGGTGCGTGGCGTGGGGCGAACTGGGGTTGGACAACCACTACGCGACGCCGGACCGGGCGCACCAGCGGGCGGTGCTGGACGAGCACCTGGCGTTCATACGGTCGTGCCGGAGCGGGCCGTCGGCGATCGACAAGCCGCTGGTGATCCACTGCCGCGAGGCGTTCGACGACCTGATCCCGGTGCTGAAGGCCAGCGGGCTGCCGGCGGAGCGGATGGTGTTCCACTGCTTCACGGGCGGGCCGGAGGAAGCGAAGAAGGTGCTGGACTTCGGCGCGTGGCTGAGTTTCACGGGCGTGCTGACGTACCGCAACGCGCCGCAGGTGCGCGAGGCGGCGGCGCTGGCGCCGGCGGACCGGGTGATGGTGGAGACCGATGCGCCGTTTCTGAGCCCGGAGCCCAAGCGCGGGGTCCGGCCGTGCGAGCCGGCGATGACGCGCCTGACGGCCGAACGGCTGGCGCTGGTGCGTGGCGTGAGTTTCGGCGCCGTGTGCGAGCAACTGGACGCGAACACCGAGCGGTTCTTCGGCGTGCGGGCGCCGGCGCCCGCGGGGAGCGAGCGGCCATGACCACCTGGGGCGCGCTGTTCCATGACTTCAACCCGATCGTCGTTCGCCTGTGGGGCGACTGGGCGGTGCGCTGGTACGGGCTGAGCTACATCGCGGGGTTCGTGATCTGCTGGGCGATGATGCTGGCGCTGGCGCGCCGACGGCTGATCGCCATTCGCCCCGAGCGGGTGGACGTGGCGATGATGGTGATCGTGCTGGGGGTGCTGCTGGGCGGGCGGCTGGGGTACGCGTTGATCTACGGGCGGGAGTTGCTGACGGGGTTCACGGCGTCGTTTCCGTACTGGGACCTGCTGGCGATCAACAAGGGGGGCATGGCCAGCCATGGGGGCATGGTCGGAGCGATCGTGGCGTGCTGGTGGGTGAGCCGGGGCGAGCGCACGGCCGACGGCCGCGTGGAGGGCCGGTGCTCGGTGCTGCACGTGATGGACGTGCTGGCGCTGGCGGCGCCGATCGGGCTGTTGCTGGGGCGGCTGGCGAACTTCGTGAACGGCGAGCTGCTGGGCCGGGTGTACGCGCCGCCGGGGACCGAGGGGCCGTGGTGGACGGTGCGGTTCCCGCAGGAACTCAAGGGGTGGCAGTTGCCACCGCCGGCGGCGCCGGCCGGGCACGCGCCGGAATTGAACCCCGAGCAGCAGCGGGCGCTGGTGGAACTGGTGGAGAAGGTGGCTCGCCCGGGCGACACGTGGGCGATGGCGCGCGACTACCTGATCGAGCACGCGGCGCGGTATCGGGCGGAACTGGAGCCGATCCTGTCGAGCCGGCACCCGTCGCAGATCTACCAGGCGGCGGCCGAGGGACTGGTGCTGGGGGCGGTGGTGTGGTGGGTGTGGCGGCTGCCGCGCAGGCCGGGCGTGGTGGCTGGCGTGTGGCTGGCGGTGTACGGGGTGCTGCGGATCGTGACGGAGGTGTGGCGGCTGCCTGATGCGCAGTTCGGGGCCGAGGGGCGGCCGCTGGGGCTGTCGCGCGGGCAGTGGCTGAGCGTGGGGCTGGTGATGGGTGGGGTGCTGGTGGCGTGGTGGGGTTGGCGGAGCGGCGCGCGAGCGGTAGGCGGTTGGCTGCGGCCGGCGCGGGTGGACGAGGCGGGCGCGGGTGGCGGAGGTGCGCGATGAGCGATGGAGCGCGGAGGTCGGGCGGGGGACGCGTGTGGCGAGCGGTGCTGGCGGGCGTGTTGAGCCTCGCCGGCGCGGCGGGTGGGTGCGTGACGTTCTACCAGGCCGAGCCGGGCGGGGGCACGCGGGTGCGGTCGGCCGGCGGCGACGCGACGGACACGCCGGGCCTGATGCAGCCGGCGGGCGTTGGCGCGGGGTGGCAGAGCCGCGAGGCGTGGCCGGCGCGGTGGCGGGTGTTCAGCGGGTTGCGGCGGTCGACGATCACGGCGGCGGGCAAGTCGCCGATGGGTGTGATCACGCGGATCGAGGGGCCGCTGGGCTCGGCGCGGCGGGGGCCGGAGGCGGAGAAGCGGATCGAGGAGGAACTGGCAGAGGACGTGAGCCTGCTGGCGGCGCGGCACCGCAGCGCGGGCGGGTCGGAGACGATCACGATCCGCGGGGAGGGCAAGGGGTCGTACCTGTTTGCGCGGTCGCGCGACGCGGGTGCGGAGCGGATCTGGGACGGGCCCGCGGGCCGGCCGTCGATGTACCTGAAGTTCGCTTCGGCGCGGGAGGCCCCGGAGTACGTGCAGCGCGGGCCGGAGGTGCAGGGGCGGCTGCTGCTGATCGATCGGACGTGGATGGCGTTCTACGAACCGGCCGAGGCGTGGGGCGGGCCGGCGCGGGGCGTGGTGCTGCTGATGCCGGGGATGTTCGGGACGCCCAAGGAAGTGCTGGACCTGACGGTGGGCGTGCTGCGGCGGCACGGCTGGTGCGTGCTGCGGATGCTGTCGCAGCCGTCGCGGTTCACCGAGCGGCAGGAGTTCGCCGTGGACGCGTCGAACGTCGAGGAGATGTCGCGCCGGGTGGCGCGGGAGCTTGTGGACCGGGCGGCGGAGTGCGCGTACGCCGCCGAGGCGGCGATGATGTACCTGGACCAGCAGCGTCCGGACCTTGCGGGCTTGCCGCGGGCGGCGGTGGGGATGAGCGGGGGCGCGATGGTCCTGCCGCAGGTGGTGGCGCGGGAGCCGGCGCGGTACTCGGGGGCGGTGCTGATCGCCGGCGGGGTGGACTACCTGCGGATACTGCTGGACAGCAACTACTCAGACTGGATCGACGCGGTGCGGCTGCGGCTGCCGGGCGGCGCGGAGGGGACGCGGGTTCGCGCGGCGCTGATCGACGGGTACCGGCGCCACGCGGGACTGGACTCGGCGGACTGCCTGCCGGCGCTGGCGGGCAAGCGGGTGCTGGTGCTGCACGCGGCGAGCGACCGGGCGGTGCCGGCGGACCTGGGCGAGGAGATGTGGCGCGGGCTGGGCGAACCGGAGCGCTGGGTGTTCAGCGGTGGGCACGAGATCCTGTTCCTGATGCTGCCGGCACAGTTGGAACGGCTGGCGACTTGGCTGGACGAGAACGTGGGCGGCGGCGCGGGCACGCCGGCGCCGGCGGCGAACTAGGAGCCCGCGGTGCGACTGGTCGTAAGCCCGTACCACCTGACGACGCGCGAGCCGGTGGCGATGGCGTGCCTGCTGCTGGGTGAGCGGGTGGTGACGCTGCTGCCGTCGCCGCCGGGAGGGTTGACGCGGGAGCGGCTGCGCGAGGCCCTGCGGAAGCATCCGGCGTATCTGCGGCTGCTGGAGAGCTGGCGGTGGAGCGGGGCGCTGTGGCGCGCGGGGGTGATCGAATCGGCCGACGGGGGCGATGACGCGCTGGCGCAGGTGCGGGCGGTGGCGGGGCGGGCGCGGCGCGGCGGGGCGTTCGCGGCGCTGGGGGCGGTGCTGGAGCCGGCGGCGGGGCTGAACGAGGGTCGGTGG
>JAHCJH010000077.1 GCA_026126345.1 Phycisphaeraceae bacterium
GCAGCACGCCGGCCAGGCGCCCGGCGGCGCGCGCGTGCCCCCGGGCCGCCCCCGGCGACTCGGGCAGCACGCCGCACACGCAGGCGATGAACAGGGCTCGGCGCGACGGTGAGCGTTCACGCGGCATGGTCGGTCCTTTCCGGCGCGCCCGGCCTGCCGAAGCGGGCGATGCGCCGCGTTTCCACCTCGCCCAGGCCCAGCATCATGCTGGTGACGGTGTCGCGCTTGAGGCGCACGGTGTAGGCGCTCAGGCCCAAGTCGCTCGCCACGGCGCGGATGGAACGGCCGTGAAGGAAGACCGCGACCGCCACGGCCCGCAGCGTGGGCGACCACTGCGCGTGGCGCGACGCCACGAACGCGAACTCCACCGACAGCGCCCGGCGCACCAGCGCCTTGAGCCGCCGGCGCAGCGTCCGCTCCGGCGTGCCCGTGAGGCGCGACAGGTCCCGCAGCCGCTGGCCCCGATCGAACACCGCCGCCACCAGCGCCCGATCCGCCGGCGGCAGCCATTGGCTCCGCCCCAGGATCGCCTCGGCGTCCAGCCGCATCGACCGCCGGCGCAGGTCGTTCAGCCGCGCCGCCATGCCCCGGGGCATCGGACGCGGGCCCGAGACGGCCCGCGGCCCCGAGTTCGCTCTGGAAACGGGCTCCGCCTTGGTGATTTCAGGGGTGAGTTCAGGATTCATGGCGGGTAGTTCTACTCGCCAGTTGACATCTCTGCAAGGTGTTTGTACGGTATGACCACGAAGTGGCGCACAAACGCGGCCGCTTCTCGCTCGGGCGCGGCCGATGCGCGCCACGCGGCCACCGACGGATCACCCCGGAGCCACCCATGCGCCCGTCAACACGACCACCCGAACCAGCGCCCGGGCCGGCGCCCGCGACCGGCGACGCCGCGGCGGTGGGCCCGGCGGTTCGAGCAGCGCGGCTGTCCAGCGGGCAGACGCTGGCGGAGTTGTCGTCGCGGGTGAACGTGGCGCGGACGTACCTGTGCGACGTGGAGCGCGGGCGCAAGCGGCCGTCGATCGACCTGCTGGCGGCGATCGAGCGTGCGACGGGGCGTCCGGCGGGCGCTCTGGTGGAGCCGGCGCGCTGGCAGGCGGCGCCGGCGAGCGTGAAGGCCGAGGTGGCGCGGGCGCGCCGGGCCGAGCGTTCGGCGCGCGAGCTGGCGGGATTGCTGCGGGCCGCGGGCGGGCGCGAGCGCGGGCTCGACGAGCTGCACCGCTCGGGCCTGCTGCGGGCTTGGATCGACCGCATCGACCCGCCGGCCCGGGCGACGGGCGCAGCCCCCGGGTCGCCGGCAATCGTTCCGCTCATCGCCGAGATCCCGCTCATCAACCGGGTCGCGGCGGGCTACCCGCGCGAGTTCACCGACCTGGGCTACCCCGCCCGCATCGCCGACGAGTACGTCCGCAGCCCCGACGTGGCCGACCCGGACGCGTTCGCGGCCCGCGTGGTGGGCGACAGCATGGAGCCGGCCTACGCCGAGGGGGACATCGTCATCTTCTCGCCGGCGCGCCCCGTGGCCAGCGGGGCCGACTGCTTCGTGCGCCTGGAACGCGACGCCGAGACGACGTTTAAGCGCGTGCACTTCGAGCCCGACGGGCGCATCCGCCTGCAGCCGCTGAACCCGCGCCACGCCCCGCGCACGGTCGGGCGCGAAGACGTCGCGGGGCTGTACGCCGCCGTGAGCGTGATCAAGCCGGTGGGGTGATGGGCTCCCACCGGTTCCACGCTCGCTCGCGGACTCGCTCGCTCCACCGGTGGCTACACCCCATCGCCCCGTTGGGGCGAAAGCCAGGGGCCCACAAAGACCGTTGCGTACCGGCTCCTCAACCTCCCGCGCCGTCGCCAACCGCACGCGCTCGCCCGCGGCGCGAGCCTTCGACGCCGGCTCAGGACATCGACATCACGGCGTTGATCCGCAGCACAGTCTTCTACGGCCCCGGAGGGGCCGCGAGTGCTAACCACGGGTGGAGCAAGGCCGCTCTGGGCCTTGCGGAACCCGTGATCGCGTCCCCTTTTCTATTCTTGCCCCGGAGGGCAAAAGGGTTTTATGCCCGGCACCTACTCCCCAACTTCTGCTCCATGTCGTCTTTTCTACGAAGGACCGTACACCCTGGATTACCACCGACGTCTCCGAGCGTCTCTACCCGTACATCGGTGGCATCATTCGCGCCGAGAAGGGCACGCTCTACGACATCGGCGGCGTCAAGGACCATGTGCACATGTACCTGCGGTGGCGGCCCGACGGCTCGGTGTCGGACCTCATGCGCACGGTGAAGGCGCGGTCGTCGAAGTGGATTCACGACGAGTTCCCGAAGCTCGGCGCGTTTGCCTGGCAAGGGGGATACAGCGTCTTCTCGGTGAGCAGATCACAAGAGGACGCGGTGAAGAGATACATCGCGGGGCAGGCCGAGCATCACAAGAGAGAGGACTTCAAGTCGGAACTTCTGCGGATACTCCGCGCCCACGGCGTCGAGTTCGACGAGACGTACGTGTTTGACTGATCCCATGCGCCATCGGGCGCTTCCTCTGCCCCTTGCGGGGCAGGGCTCCGTTTGACGTCGGTTTCCACCGGTTCCGCTCGCTCGCGGACTCGCTCGCTCCACCGGTGGCTACACCCCATCGCCCCGTTGGGGCGAAAACCAGTAGCCGCGGGTGGAGCGGCACGCAGCACCGCGCAACCCGTGGAAGGCCTGACGAAATCTCCCTCTGCCCCGTCCGGGGCGGAGGAGTCGCCAAACCACTGACAGCCGGCGCTCTGGTGCAAGCCAACCCCGCGGCCCTGCATTCCGGGAGCTCCGTACACTGCGGCCGATGCGCCTGACGCTCTCGGAGATCGGCGCCAACGCGTTGAAGTTCGCCGCGGAGTTGGCCGACGCCCGAGCGTTTCAGATCGGTCAGTTCGCCGTGTTCGGCCTCAGGTGCAAGCAGGTTGCCGGTTTTGAGGTGAAAGTCACAATCCTCAAGGGCGCCTTATGTCCGTACCCGCCGTTGGGGACCTCTGACGTAGACCATCACGAGCGCGGCACTGATAAGGCCGCTCGGCTCGCACGTCGCGGCAGTCCCTCACTTCATGCCTCTTGCGCACTCGGGGAGTTGCCTTGTCGATCCACCGCCCAGAGCATGCTTGGCCCATCGTCGAGGCAACCAGCGTGGAGCACTGCCTCGAACTGCTGGTGAATGCCGACAGTGCGCAGTCTCCCCGGCTCTTCCACGGCGCACCACGGTGTTTCGAGAGCCTTCTCTCAACACTCGATCTCTGGGCAAAGAAGACTCAGAGCAACGTTCCGTACAAGGCGGAGCACGACAGCCTCAAGGCCTTTGCTCGCGATGCTTGGCCACACTTGGACACGGCCGCTCGCTCGGTGATTGACGATGCACGCAGCAAATGGCAATCTACCGTCAACACCGGGACGATGTTCGTGGCCCGGCACTTTGGATTGCCAACTCGGTGTGTTGACTGGACATGGAACGCCCAGATAGGGCTTTTCTTTGCTTGTCGGCGCTCGTTCGACGAAGATGGCGTTGTCTGGTGGATGGACAACCGGCAGTTAGAAGAAGCGGTTAAGTCGCAGTGGCCCAGTGTCTTTAATGTCGGCGGAAACGTGGAGGACCACATCGAGCGCGCAATCCTTGATAGCCAAGAAACCGAGTGGATCGCCTGCCTTCACTACCCACCGCGGCTTTCTCGCGCGACCGCACAAGAGGCCTGCGTTTCCATTTCCGGCCGCATCGGAGTCGCACACGATCAACTGATGACACGAATCGGCGTTACCAATTGCGGCCGAGTGCGCGTACCCAGCGCGTTGAAGCGGCAAGTGCTGCAATACCTGCAGGATGTTGGAGTTACTGGGTCCGCGTTGGGCCTGCAATTCGCTTCCATTGAGGACATCGCTCGAGACATACGGACCGGCCTTTCCCGTCCGTGAATCCTCTCCCGCTGTTCCGCCGCCCGCCTCGCCCTACTTCTTCCCCGGGATCAGCCCCTTGATCCCCTCTTCGATCTTCTTGCCGCCCTCGTCGATGGCCTTCTTGGCCTCTTCGCCGGCCTTGCCCGCGCCCTTGAGCGCTTCGCCCGCGGCCCCGGTCACCGCGCCCGCCGCTGTCGAAACCGCCCCGATGCCCATCGACGACAGCGACTTCAGCCCGCCCAGGCCGTTCTGAAGCTCGCCCAGCATGTCGGCCGGAAGGATGCCCCCGCCCTTCTCGACCGCCGCGGCCATGACCGCCTGCACCACGATGCCGGCCAGTTCCTTCATGGTCACGCCCGTGCCGCCGACGCCGGTGCCGGTCTTGCCGACGTTGGTCAGGCGGATCTCGCCGATGGGGATGTCGAACGTGCCGACGGGGTTGAGCACGGCGCCGGCCGGGCCGGGCGCGCCGAGCAGCTCGGCGTGGATCTTCACGTCGCGGATCACCAGCTCGTTGACGATGAACTTCTTCTCCGTGCCGCCCTGCGACGCCGGCTGCGGCTGCTGGCCGCTCTGGAGCTTCTTGAGGTTGTCCAGGATCACGCCGTAGTTGCTCTTGCCGCTCTGCTTCTCCAGGCGCACCGACAGGTCGGTCATGGTGAGGCTGGGCATCTCGACCACGTCCTTCATGATGGTGCCCAGCGACACGGCCACGCCCCCCTCGCCGAGCTTCAGGAAGTGGTCGCCCTGGAAGCCCTGCGGGTTGGCGATGTGCAGGCGCGACATCGCGAACGTGCCGCTGAAGATGCCCACCGACGCCGAGCCCAGCGTCGTCTGCACGCCCAGGGCGTACGTGCCGCCGGCCTCGATCGCCTTGCGCGCGATGGTGTTGATGTACATCAGCGCGGCGACGAACAGCACGATCACCAGCACCACCAGCGCGCCCGCGATCGTCACGAGTTTCTTCAGCGGCCTGGTCATGGTTGCGGCTCCACAGGTTGGGCCGGCGGCCGGGCCGCGCGGCGGCTTACACGTCGAGGTTCTTGACTTCCAGCGCGTGCTCTTCGATGTAGCGGCGTCGCTGGTCCACGTCTTCGCCCATCAGGATCGAGAACAGCCGGTCGGCGTCGCCGGCGACGTCCCAGTTCACCCGCAGCAGTGTGCGCTTGGACGCGTCCATCGTCGTCTCCCACAACTGCTCGGCGTCCATCTCGCCCAGGCCCTTGAAGCGCGTGATCTCCAGTCCGCGCCGGCCCACCTCGTGCAGCGTCGGCAGCACCTGCGACAGGTTCGCCGCCTCCACCACGCGCTGGTCGGCGCGCCTCGCGGCTTCGGGGTTCTCCGGCTCGTCGCTTCCCGACGCGGCCTCGGCCGTCGCCGCCGGCTCGGGGGCCTCGCGCTTGGCGCCGCCGGCGCGGGCGTCGGCGGTCAGTTCCCACGCGAAGCGGGTCGGCAGCTTCTCGCCGCTGGCGCTGCGCTCCTGCGTCAGGCTCCAGTCGTCGATCGACAGGCCCACGCGCTCGAGCTGCTCGAACAGCCGCTCCAGCTCCCGGTTCTCGTGCAGCTCGCGCAGGGCGGCCACGCGCGGGCCGGTTTCGCCCGCGGTGGCGGGCGCTGCGTTCCCGTTTCCGTTGGCGCCGGCGTCCTCGGGCATGTCGGCCAGGCGCTGACCCTGGCGCGTCGCGATCCGCCGGGCGTCCTGCTCGCTCCAGGCGAACGCCTCGCCGCCGGTCCACGTCAGCCGGTGCGTCGGCAGCCGCCGCTTGGCTTCGGGGTCCTTGGCGCGGGCGGCCAGCAGGTCGGTGAATTTCACGCCGCGGCGTTCGGCGATCTCCACCAGCTCGTCCAGCCGGCGCAGCACGCGGACGGCGCGGTGCAGCTCGTCGCCCTCGAAGGTTCGGGCGACGGGGGCGTTGCCGTCGCGGTCGGCGTTGATGATGTCGCGGACGATCAGCCGGGCGCGCTGCAGGCCCTGCTCGGTGAGGGTGCCGTCCATGCCGGCCTGGTTCATGACGTACTGGATGGTCTTGTTGCGGCCGGAGCCCCAGGTCAGGCGGTAGAGCGGCGGCTGGGCGATGAAGACGCGCCCGCGCCGGATGAGCTCGGGCATCTGGCGGAAGAAGAAGGTCAGCAGCAGGGTGCGGATGTGCGAGCCGTCGACGTCGGCGTCGGTCATGATGATGACCCGGCCGTAGCGGAGCTTGGCGGGGTCGAACTCCTCGCCGATGCCGCAGCGCAGGGCGCTGATGAGCGTGCGGATCTCCTCGAAGCCCAGCACCTTGTCGATGCGGGCCTTCTCGACGTTGAGCAGCTTGCCGCGGAGCGGCAGGATGGCCTGGTACTCGACGTCGCGTCCCTGCTTGGCGCTGCCGCCGGCCGAGTCGCCCTCGACGATGAACATCTCGCTGGCCTCGACGTCCTTGGTCTTGCAGTCGGCCAGCTTGTGGGGCATGGAGCCCGATTCGAGCGCGCTCTTGCGCCGGGTGAGCTCGCGGGCCTTGCGGGCCGCCTCGCGGGCCTGGGCGGCGACGATGCCCTTGAGGCAGATGCGCTTGGCCTCGGCGGGGTTCTCCTCGAGCCAGGCGCTGAGCCCCTCGCCGACGGCGTCGGAGACGAACTTCTCGACCTCGGGGTTGAGCAGCTTCTCCTTGGGCTGGTTGTTGAACGCGGGGTTGGGCAGCTTGACGCTGACGACGGCGACCAGGCCCTCGCGCAGGTCCTCGCCCGTGGGGGCGGGCTCGCCGTCCTTGAGCATGCCGGCGCGCTTGGCGTAGCCGTTGAGCGCGCGGGTGAGCGCGGTCTTGAAGCCCTGGCCGTGGGTGCCGCCGTCGACGTTGTTGATGTTGTTGGCGAAGGTCAGCAGCGTCTCGTTGTACCCGTCGTGGTACTGCAGCGCGACCTCGCAGCGCATGTCGCCCTCGGCCCGCACCACGTCCACCGGCTCGCTGACGGCCTGCTTGCCCGTCATCAGGTGCTGCACGTACTCCTTCAGGCCGTCGCGGGCCTTGAAGGTGTCGGCCCGGGGCTTGCCGTCGGCGCCCACGCGCTCGTCCGACAGCTTGATCGTCACGCCCGGGTTCAGGTACGACAGCTCGCGCAGGCGCTGGCTCAGCACCGCGTAATCGAAGCGCGTGTCGGGGAAGATCTGCGGGTCCGGGCTGAAGGTCACCTTGGTGCCGGTCTTGAACGGCGAACCCTCGGGCACGTCGCCGATCACCGTCAGCGGGCGCGAGGTGTGCCCGCGCTCGAACTCGATCACGTGGATCTTGCCCGAGCGGTAGATCTCCGCCTCCAGCCACTCGCTCAGCGCGTTCACGCACGACACGCCCACGCCGTGCAGCCCGCCCGACACCTTGTACGCCGAGCCCTCCTGGCCGAACTTGCCGCCGGCGTGCAGCACGGTCATCGCGATCTCGACCGCCGGCTTGCCGTTGTACTGCGGGTTCTCGTGCTTCTTCGGCTCCACCGGGATGCCGCGCCCGTTGTCCACCACGCTGCACGAGCCGTCGGCCAGGATCGTCACCCACACCGTCGTCGCGAAGCCGGCCATCGCCTCGTCGATCGAGTTGTCCACCACCTCGTACACCAGATGGTGCAGCGGGCCAACGCCCGTGCCGCCGATGTACATGCCCGGGCGCTTGCGCACCGCCTCGAGCCCCTCGAGCACCTGGATCTGATCGGCGCCGTACTCGCCGCCGCGGGCCGGGGCGTCGCCGCCGGTTGGCTCGACCTGCACGGGCGCCGGGTTGGCTGCGGACTTGCTCTTGCTGCTGGCTTCGGGCACGCTGGCCTCCGCGTTTGATCGCTTCCCTACCGGTTCGGCGTCGGGGCAACGGCGACCGCCCGGCGCTCGCCATCGACGGCACGAGATCAACACCCGCACCCCGCGCCGACCCCGCATCCAAGCCCAAACAAACTCCGAGTATCCGTCGGCTCGGACCGGCCTGTATGGTATGCGAAACCGGCCCGCCCCGTCGGCCCGCACCGGCCGAATTCCACGGGTTTTTGGTCGGTCGCAAGTGTCTGTCGGACAAGCACTTATGGCAGACTCCGCCCCGCCAGGACGTCCCGAGGTCGTTTGGGGCGATCCGCCCCTGCACAGCGGCCTGGTCCCGGTGGTGCAGGACCGCCAGATCGTCACCCCCGCTTCGGTCATCCCCGGGCTGCTGGTGGGCTACGGCGCCTGCGCCGTCGCCGTGGTCATGTACCTGCTGGCCGACGTGCTGCTCCGCGCGGGCGTGCCCGCGCGGGTGATGTGGATCGCGCTCATGGTCGTGGGCGTCGCGGCGCTGCTGTGGGCGGCCCGCGCCGCCTGGCGGTGGTACACCGCCAACCTGCACGTGGACCACGTGCCGCTGTCGCGCCCCGGAACGGCGCGCATCTGGCTCGTGGCGCGCCGTCACCAGGCCCAGGCCCTGCCACCGCTCACCACCGACGCCTTCGACCCCGTGGTCTGCAACGTGTCGTGGTGGGTCGGGCCGCAGCGCGGCGCCTGGCGCGTCTGGGCGCCGGTGACCGCGGCGGCGCTGGTGGTGCTCGTGTCGCTGCACCAGGCGGGGCTGCTGCCGGGGCGATTCCCCAACTTCCTCGGCTTCGCGACGGCGTTCGTCGCCGGCGGGCTCGCGGCGGGCTTTGTGTTCCCCGCGTACGTGCGCGTGGCCCCGGGGCGGCTGGACCTGCTGCGCTACGCGCTGTGGAGCGGGTGGACGCAGACGCAGACCTTCGACCTGCGCGACCCGGCGCTCTACGTGCAGGTGGACCTGCGGCACCGATCGATCCAGCTCGGCACGCACGAGCCGGTGGCCTACGCCGAGCTGCGCAAGGGCCGCAAACTCGGCAAGCGCCCCGGCGGGCTGCACGTTTCGCTCACGCTGCTGCCGGGACGGATGGCGCTGGCGCACGCGGTGCTGTGCGGGGCGGTCTCCGCCGCGCCGACACCGCCGCTGCCGGAGCGGGAGCTGATCGGCTGATCGGCGGGCGGTTCCTACGCTGTGGCCGATGACGACGCCGAGCAAGCCAGCCGGGGCGGCCGAGCCGGGTGCCGATCCGATCGTCGGCATCGACCTGGGCACCACGTATTCGCTGGTGGCCGTCGCCGGGTGGCCGACGCCGACCGAGCCGCCGCGGGTGCTCACCGACGACCAGGGCCGGGCGCTGCTGCCGAGCATCGTGCGCTACCTGCCGGGGCGGCGGGAGGTGGAGATCGGCTGGCCGGCTCGCGCCGCGGCGCAGGAGCACCCGGCCTGGACGATCGCGTCGGTCAAACGGCTGATGGGCCGCGCACGCGCCGACGCCGAGGCGGACCTGAAGTACCTGCCCTACGCGGTGGTCGAAGGGCCGAACCAAACCGCGCGCGTGCACCTGCCCGACGGGCGCGCCGTCTCGCCGCAGGAAGTCTCGGCGCACGTGCTGGCCGAGCTGCGCCGGCGGGCCAGCGCCGCGCTGGGCGTCGAGGTGCGGCGGGCCGTGGTCACCGTGCCGGCGTACTTCGACGATGCCCAGCGCCAGGCCACGCGCGACGCCGGTCGCCTGGCCGGCCTGGACGTGCTGCGGATCGTCAACGAGCCCACGGCCGCGGCCCTGGCGTACGGCCTTGGCCTTCGGGCCGAGCGATCGGCGCGCCTGTTCGCGGTGTACGACCTGGGGGGCGGGACGTTCGACGTGTCGGTGCTGCGGCTGACGCCGGGGCAGGACGCCGCGAGCCCGGACGCGTTCGAGGTGCTCTCGACCGCCGGCGATACGCACCTGGGCGGCGACGACTTCGACCACGCCCTGGCCGAAGTGCTCGGCAACCAGGCACGGGCGCAGGGGTGCGACGCCACGGGCGACCCGCGCCTGCGGCGCGCCCTGCTGGAAGCCGCCGAGCGCGTGAAGATCGAGCTCTCCAAGGCCGAGTCGGCGACGGCGCGGGTTGACCTGGGCCAGGGGCGCACGCTGGAGCGCACGGTGGAACGGGCGGAGTTCGAAGCGCTGATCGCCCCCCTTGTTGACAGGACGTTCGCGGCCTGCCGCCGGGCCATGCGCGACGCGTCGCGCCGGGCCGAGGGCGCGCCGCTCAGCGCCGTGGTGATGGTCGGCGGCAGCACGCGCGTGCCCCTGGTGCGCCAGCGCGCGGCGGAGTTCTTCGGGCTCGAGCCGTACACGGCGCTGGACCCGGACCGGGTGGTGGCGCTGGGCGCGGCGGTGCAGGGCTCGATCCTCAGCGGGGCCAACCGCGGGAGCCTGCTGCTGGACGTGGTGCCGCTGTCGCTGGGCGTCGAGACCGTCGGCGGGGCGATGGCCAAGCTGATCATGCGGGGCAGCCCCGCGCCGGCGCGGGCCACCGAGCGTTTCAGCACGTCGGTCGACGGGCAGACGGCGGTGCGGCTGAACGTGCTGCAGGGCGAGCGCGAGATGGCGGCCGACTGCCGCTCGCTGGGCACGTTCACGCTGGCGGGCATCCCGCCCATGCCCGCGGGCGTGCCGCGCCTGGTGGTGGAGCTGCTGGTGGACGCCAACGGGGTGCTGAGCGTGTCGGCGGTGGAGGAGCGGTCGGGCAAGCGGGCGTCGCTGCAGGTGGTGCCGAACCACGGGCTGACGCGCGAGGAAGTCGAGCGGATCGAGCGCGAGAGCTTCGAGCACGCGCGGGAAGACATGACCCGCCACCGCGTGGCGGACCTGATCGCCAACGGGAAGCTGGACCTGCACTGGGTGTCGCGCCAGTACGACCGGCACGCGCCGGGCCTCCTGCCCGAGCGGCGGGCGCGCCTCGACGCGTCGATCGCGCGCCTGCGGGAGTTGCTGGACGCGGCGCAGCGCGACTGGCGCTCGGTGGACGCCGAGGCGCTGCACCAGGCCAAGGAATCGCTCGACCGCGCCAGCGTGCCCCTGCACGAGGCGGCGATCGCCGCGAGCCTGCGCGATGAGCGGGCCTGAAGCGCCCGCCCGACGCCCGCTCAGCGGTCGCGCCGGATGCTGTGCGTGTCCTGAACCGTGACGGGCGCGCCGTCGGGCCCGGGGAAGGAGAACTCGGCCCGCAGGGCCGCGGCCGTGTCGCCGGACGCCGAGTCGGTGACCCACGCGGCAGACGGCCAGCAGGACGACGACGTACGTGCGCGTGACCCAGTCGAAGGCCCGGGCGTTGGCGGCCGGGGCCGACAGGTCCTGCTCGTAGACCGCCTGGCGCGTGGCGGCGTCGCCGTTGGGCCGGAGCAACTCGACGCGGACGGCGCCCAGCCACTTGACGCCGTGGCCCGCGGCGTCGAGCAGCTCGAGGTGGCAGGCGATGCGCCAACCGCCGGAAGCATCCTGCTCCAGGCGCGACAGCGGGTGGATGCGCAGCGAAACGGGCATCATGGCGCCGTAGGCCTCGGCGACGCTGCGCACCGGCGTTTCGCCGGCGCCGCCGCCGGGGCCGGCGCAGGCGCTCAGCATGGTCAGCACGGCCGCGGCGGGGGCGAACGCGCCGATCGTCCGCGGGCGGAATCGTGAACGGGTTGGACGGCCGGCGTCGGACACCGGGGCGGAGTTTACTCGCGCGATGGCGGCGCGGGGAGGGACTCACCACCGAGGCACCGAGGCGCCCAAGGGGTTCGGAGAGATGATCGGAACGAGGACGATGCGGACAGGTGGGCAAGGCGAACGCCGCGATGGACCCGCGCACTTCGATGGATGTCCCAACGCCGAGGGATGCACCGATCGCCCCCGAATGGGCGCGGGAATGTCATCGCCGGCGGACCTCGCATCGCCGGGCCGGGATCCAATCGCCCCGAAGGGGCGACGGGGTGTAGCCACCGGTGAAGCGAGCGAGTCCGCGAGCGAGCGCAACCGGTGGGAACCGTCGTCAATCACCGCCCTGCCCCGGAAGGGGCAGAGGAAGCGCCCCCAGTCGCGCGGACGGCGCATTGGAGTCCACGTCCGTCGTAGCTCCCCCCGCCCCCGCGGGCGCGGAATCGAACGCCCCAGTACCATCGTGCAATACGGCGCGATGCAACAAGCCGCCTTCGGCCGCCGAATCTCGCTGTCCACGGCACCCCTGTGGAACCCCCGGGGCTTTCCGCGGCGAACAGGATCGGGGTGAGCCCATGACGATGCAGGGTTGGATGCAGAGCTTCGGCAAATCTCAGCGGTGCGTGCACCTGGTGCCGATCGCGGCCCTGGTGGTGGCGGTGTCAAGCGCGCCCGCGCTGGCGCAACTGGGCCCGCTGGGGCCCATGCGGCCGCCGAGCCAACCCGGGAAGAACCAGCCGTCCCCGGCGCCGACGAGCATCCGGCCCCAGGCGCCGGACGAGGAGATCCCCGGCGCCCTGCCGGCGACGCCCTTCAGCGACCTGAGCTTCGCCGAGGCGCTGGACCTGTCGGTGCGCCAGCGCCGCGTGCTGCTGGTGCTCGACACAACGCAGGATCCCGTCGCGCCGCCGGTGGCCCGCATGGAGTGGCACCAGAACCTGGCGGTGCGCGCGTGGATCCACTGGCACGCGATCCTCATCAAGGGCGACGCGGCGGCGGTGGCGCTGATCAAGCAGGCCGCGGGCAAGCGGCGCAACCCGCCGTTCGCCAACGCGTACAACCTGGCGATCATCATCGACGGCAAGCTGGCGCCGAACACACCGTTCGTGCACCCGTACGCCGAACTGCATTCGGTGATGCGCCGGCAGAAGTACGACTTCCCGACGGGCCTGGGTGCGCTGTTCGCGTTCGACTACGTGCTGGAAGCCAAGATGGCGCGCGACCCGCTGTTCGCCGAGGCGCACCGGCGGCTCAACCCCCCGCCGCCGGAGCCGGACCGGCCCTCGGCGCTCTACCCGCGGGACGACGGGCTGGCGATGCCGGTCACCGACCGCCCGCCGGAGCCGGGGCGGCAGGCGCGGGTGATCGACCGCGTTCTGGAGGCACGCCGCCTGGCCGACCTGGGAGACGACTTCGGCAGCGCGGGGCTGCTCTGCTGGCTGTGGGAGCGCGGGGCCGAACTCGACGGCGACTTCGCCTCGGCGCGCCTGGAAGCGGTGGCCCGCCTCATGGAGCGCACCGCGCGCGAGTCCGGCCCGCGTCAGCGCTACGAGCTGTTGCTGGAGCGCTCGGTCGCGCGGGTGCCGTGGATGAAGCCCGCCGAGCTCTACGCGCTGTGGCGGCTGTGCGAGGCGACGGGCCAGGCCGGTCGCGGGCTGTCCATGTTCGACGAGCTGTGGGGCGACGTGGACGCCGGCGCCATGACGCCGCAGAACGAACTGCTGGCCATGCGCCTGGTCTTCGAGGCGCTCGACCTGCGGGCCAGGCCCGTCGAGGCGGCGCTCGCGCGCCTGGCGCGCCAGCGCGCGGCGTTGTCGCGCGCCAGGCCCGCCGGCGCCGACCCGGAGCCCTGGGCGCTGCTCGTCGAGACGCGCCGGTGGCTGGTGCTCCACGAATCGGCCGCGGCCTTCGCCCGGCTGCTCGAAGCCGGCCGAGACGATGAGGCACGCCAGGTGCTCGAGCACGCCCGCGCGACGCTCGGATCGGACCCTGTGCGGCGGTTCGCCATGACCGCGGCGGCGGCCGGGCAGTGGCGCCCGTGGCTGGGCGCAACGCTGGCGGAGGACGACCCGCTGCGGGCGGAGATGTCGCGGCTTCCGTAGGGGCCCGCCGGCTACGGCCCGGGGGCAGCGGGCGAAGCCGCCGGCGGCCACACCCGCGTCTCGAACCGGCCCACCCAGCGGCGCGTCACGCGGTCCGAGGTCTGCGCCAGGCTCATCT
>JAHCJH010000078.1 GCA_026126345.1 Phycisphaeraceae bacterium
TCCTCGCGTCCAAGGCCCAAGGACGGGCGCGAGGACCAACATCCCGATAGGCGGCACGCAACCAACGCCGCCCGCAGGTCCCACCGATGGTCAAGGAGCCGACCATGTCCCGGTTGAAAACGTCGTCGTCGCCGCGCGCCGCGCGCAAGCCCGCTCAACCCCGCGAGTTGACGCCGGAGTCGGTCGCGCGCATGTCGCCCAACGAGATCTGGACGCAGTTCAGCCGCACCCGCTCGGCGGTGATCCGCAACCACCTGTGGGAGAAGTACCTGCCCCTGGTGCGCTACATCGCCGAGAAGACCTACGCCCGCCTGCCCAACGAAGTCGATGTCGGCGACCTGATCTCCGCCGGTTCCTTCGGCCTGCGCGACGCCATCGAGGCCTTCGACCTCTCCAAGAACGTCAAGTTCGAGACGTACTGCGCCACCCGCATCAAGGGCGCCATCCTCGACGAGCTCCGCTCCATGGACTGGGTGCCGCGCCTGGTCCGCAGCAGGTCCAGCAAGGCCGACCACGCCCGCCGCGAGTTCGAGATGCGCAACGGCCGCCCGCCCACCCCGGACGAGCTGGCCAACGTGCTCGGCGTCGAGGGCGAGGAGTTCGAGAAAATCGACCGAGACTCCAGCGCCGTCGGCACCGTCAGCCTCACCCGCAAGTGCTTCCAGTCCGACGGCAACAAGGAAGTCCTCGAGATCGACGTCATCAAGGACGGCTCCCAGGCCGACCCCTACCAGCAGTCCCAGCGCCGCGACCTCAAGGACCTCATCACCAAGGGCCTCAGCCGCGCCGAACGCCTCATCGTCGTCCTCTACTACTACGAGGAAATGACCATGAAGGAAATCGGCGCCACCCTCGCGCTCTCCGAGAGCCGCGTCAGCCAGATGCACTCCTCCATCCTCGCCCGCCTCAAGGCCCAGATGCAGCACCGCGAAGGCGAACTCGAACCCGAGGAATAACCCTCCCCATTCAACCCGACCCTCCGCGGCCCCGCTTCCCGGCGGGGCCGTTTCGTTCCCGCCCCTTAATCTTCCGCCCGCTCACCGTCAGGCGCCATCTTGACGATCCGCGGATCGAACCGCGCCACCGGCGCCACCAGATCGCGCTGCGACTCCATGACCACGTCGATGTCCTTGTACACCCCGGGCGCCTCGTCGATCCCCGCCGACAACAGTTCCACCCCGGCGTCCGCCAGCCGCCGCCGTACCGCTTCCCAGGTCAGCGTCCTCCGCGCGGCGCTCCGCGACATCCGCCGGCCGGCCCCGTGGCTCGCCGACCGCAACGAAGCCGCCGACCCCAGCCCCACCACCACGTACCCCGGCGCCGACATCGATCCCGGAATCACACCCAGCACGCCCCGCCCCGCCGGCGTCGCGCCCTTGCGGTGCACGATCAGCTCCCGCTCCTGCCCGCCGATCACGTGCCGCTCCTTCCACGCGAAATTGTGGTGGTTCTCCACATACCCGATCACCCCCGCCCCCAGATCCTCCACCACCGCCCTGTGAATCGTCTCGTGGTTCGCCGCCGCGTACCTGCCCATCAGATTCATCGCGTCGAAGTACTCCCGCCCCTCCGTTGAATCCATGTCCAGCCACGACAGCCGGCGCGGCACGCGCGGGTCGCTCTGCCGAATCCGCATCGCCAGTTCGCTGTAGTGCTCACACACTTGGGCCCCCACGCCCCGGGAGCCCGAGTGCGACAGCAGTGCCAGGTACCTCCCCGGCGCCAGGTCCCACCGCCAGCCGCTCCCGCCTTCGACCGTCCGTTCCGAAGACTCCGGCCGCGCCGCCCCGCCCGGCCCCACCGTCAGCACCCCCCACTCCACGAAGTGATTCCCCGATCCCGACGTGCCCAGCTGCTTCCACGCCCGGTCCTTGTGCAACCGCGTCACCGGCGAAACGCTCCAGTCTTCGTCCATCACCGCGTGCTCCCGCGGCCGGTCGAACTGCGCGCCCACGCCGAATCTCGTCTGCGATTCGATCGCCCTCACCAACCGCGCCCGCTCGGGCCCCTCCAGCGCCGCCGGAGGCACGTCCACCACCGTCAGCCGCATCCGGCACGCGATGTCCACGCCGACCGCGTACGGGATGATCGCCCCCTCGGTCGCCAGCACCCCGCCGATCGGCAGCCCGTACCCCACGTGCGCATCGGGCATCAGCGCCCCCGCGCGAGCCACCGGCAGCCCGCACGCAGCGTCCATCTGCTCGATCGACGCCCGGTCGATCTCCGTGCCCCATCGCTCATACGCCGCCCGCCCGCTCATGCCGCAACCCTACGCGCCCGGGCCGCTGGCATCCCACGCCCGATTCCCTACACTCACGCCATGCCCGCCCCCATCGCCCGCGCGCTGGTCCTCCGTGCCGCGGGCACCAACTGCGACACCGAGATGGCCCGCGCGTTCGAACGCGCCGGAGCCTCCGCCCAGACACTCCACCTCGAGCGCCTCGTCGCCGAGCCCGCGCTCATCGACGGCTTCGATCTCCTCGGCTTCCCCGGCGGCTTCAGCTTCGGCGACGACATCGCCTCCGGCCGCATCTTCGCCATGAAGCTCCGCCGAAGCCTCTACCCCGCGCTCCGCGCCGCCGCGCTCCGCGGCGTGCCCATGATCGCCGCCTGCAACGGCTTCCAGATCATCACCCAGGCCGGCCTCCTGCCCGGCCCCGCCGCCGGCGAACCCTGGCCCACCGACGCACCCCCGGCCCAGGAAGTCACCCTCACCTTCAACGCCGGCGGCCGCTTCATCGACCGCTGGTGCCGCGTCCTGCCCGATCCGGCCAGCCCCTGCATCTGGACCCGCGGCCTGGCCGAGCGTTTCGGCCCCGACACCCTCACGCTGCCCATCGCCCACGGCGAGGGCCGCTTCGTCGCCGCAACCGAAGACACGCTGCAGCGCCTCGCCGCCGCCGGCCAGATCGCCCTCCGCTACGCCCCCGCCGACAACCCCAACGGCTCCACAGCCGACATCGCCGGCATCTGCGACGCCTCCGGCCGCATCTTCGGCCTCATGCCCCACCCCGAACGCTACATCGACTGGTCCCGCCACCCGTATTGGACCCGCCTCGCCCCCGACGCCCGCGCCGGCGATACGCCCGGCCTGCTCATGTTCCGCAACGCCGTCGAAGCGGCCGCCGCCGTGTCGGCCCGCTGACACCGCCGCATCGCCAACGGCCCCACCCGGGCAAACGGGCGACCCATGAACGTCGATCCCAAATGGCTCGCCAGTCGCATCAAGGCAACCGGCGGTCCGCCGGGCGCGTCCGACGTGATCGCCGATGAGCGCCTCTGCCGCCGCTGCGGCTACGCCCTGCGAGGGCTTCCCGAAAACGGCGTCTGCCCCGAGTGCGGCGAGTCCATCGCCGGCGAGCGCATCAGCACGTCGGTCGCCAAGCGCGGCCCCGCCGAGTTCCAGGATCTTTCCCCCGGTGAGTTCCGCCGCCTGGGCGTCATCGGCGCAGCGCTGAGTTTCGGCATGTGCCTCCTGGCCGGCGGTTGGCTGCTCACCTGGGTGCTCATCGTCATGCGCAACAGCGGCGTCGACGCGCCGCCGAGCGCCTCCGCGTTCACGCTCGGCCTCGTCGCGCTCCCCGGCGCGGTCACGTGGTGCCTCGGCCTCTGGGCCCTGCTGCTGCACTGGGGCTCGCCCGGCGGCGACAAGGGCGGCATCGCCACCGCCGCCCAACTGCCTCCCCGCCCCGTCGCCAACCTGATCTGCGCCGCCCAGATCGCGCTGATTCTCACCATCGTCGCGGCATCCATTTCCGCCGCGCTCGGCGGCCCCGGCTCGGGCCCCTGGGCCGACCGGCTCATGTGGCTCGGCGTGCTCGGCGGCGTCGCCGGCGCGCTGGCCCTGGGCGCTGCGGCACGCTGGCTCTTCGAGGTCGCTTCGGCCTGCGACGACGACTTCGCCGCCGCGCGGATGCGCGGCGCCGTCGGTTCGATCCCGCTGGCCGCGGGCGTGCTGTCCTTCGGACCCGTCTACGCGCTGTTCCTCGGCGCGTACGGCATCGGCACCATGGCCGTCATCGGCTTCTCGGCCATCCTCGGCGTTCCCATCGCCATGTTCGTCGCCGGCGTCTGGTCCCTCGGCGCTTCGCTCCGCTGGTCGCGCCGCAACGCCGACAACCTCCACGCCCGCGACCTGCGCTTCCGCCGGCGCAGCCGCGAAATGGCCGACGCGCCCGGCTCCCGCCTCAACCGCGACTGACCGCCCGGCGCTAGACCTCGGACGCCCTTCCCTACAGTTCGCCCGTGAACCCCGGCCCCGCCAACCCAAGGCCCAAGGTCCTCTGCGCCATGAGCGGCGGCGTCGATTCCTCCGTCGCCGCCGCCCTGCTCCAGCAGCGCGGCTACGACATCGTCGGCTGCTTCATGCGCCTGGGCTCTCCGGGCGACCGCCTCGACGAACCCGCCCTCGACGCCGCGCCGCCCGCCTGCGACCCCGTGAAGGTCCGGCTCGGCCACCAGGGCTGCTGCTCCGTCGGCGACGCCGCCGACGCCCGCCTCGTCGCATCGCGCCTGGGCATCCCCCTCTACGTCGTCAACTTCAAGCGCGACTTCGGCCGCATCATGGACTACTTCGCCGACGAATACGCCGCCGGCCGCACCCCCAACCCCTGCGTCCGCTGCAACGACTGGCTCAAGTTCGGCAAGCTCTTCGACTACGCCCGCCAGATCGGCGCCGACTTCATCGCCACCGGCCACTACGCTTGCGTCCACCGCGACGGCGCCCGCGCCGAGCTCCGCCGCGGGCTCGACCACGCCAAGGACCAGAGCTACGTCCTCTTCGGCCTCGCGCGCGACGCGCTCGACCGCGTGCTGCTGCCCATCGGCGACATGCACAAGCCCGACGTCCGCCGCCTGGCGCGCGACCTGCGCCTGCCCGTCTTCGACAAGCCCGACTCCCAGGAAATCTGCTTCGTCCCCGACAACGACTACGCCGCCTTCGTCGAACGCCGCCGCCCCGACCTCGCCCGCTCGTCCCCCGGAGACATCATCGACGAGTCCGGCGCAGCCATCGGCGCCCACGCCGGACAGCACCGCTTCACCATCGGCCAGCGCCGCGGCGTCGGCGTCGCCCTGGGCCGGCCCGTCTACGTCGTCGCGAAAGACCCCGCCGCCCGCACCGTCACCATCGGCCCCGCCGAGCGTCTCCTCGCCGCGCGCTGCGCCGCCCTCGAGGCCAACTGGCTCACCGATGCGCCGCCCCCCGGCGCCTGGTTCACCTGCCTGGCGCGATACCGCAGCAACGGCGCGCCGGTCCCCGCACGAGCCCGCAGCATCGATCCCCCGGCCGACTCGGGCCCCAACTACTCCGGCCGCGCCGGCGCGTTCGACGTGGAGTTCGCGCAGCCCCAGAGCGCCGTCGCCCCCGGTCAGGCCGTCGTTCTGTATGCTGACGACGGCTCGGACCGCGTGCTCGGCGGCGGGTGGATCGCCCGCGTCGGCTGACGTTCCCCAGACGCTCGTTGGAGATCCGCCATGCGAACCTTCCGCCGCGCCCTGTCCGCCCTGGCGTGCCTGGCACTGCTCACCCCCGCGGCGGCCATCGGCCAGCCGAAGTTCACGATCGAGTTCGATGCGCAGCAGCAACCCGGCCCCTACTCCGGGCGCGTCTACGTCGCCATGCTTCAGCGGACCTCGGCCTCGGGGCCCGAGCCGCGCCAGCTCATCACCAACTGGTTCCGCCCGCCCCAGGTCGTCGCGCTCGACGTCACCGGCGTTCCCTCCGGCGGCTCCATCACCATCGACGCCGCCACCCCCGGCCTGCGCGCGTTCCCCAAGCCGCTCTCGGCGCTCACCGAAGGCTCCTGGGCCGTTCAGGCCATCGCCCGGCGCAGCCTCGATCACCCCGTGCCCGGCCAGGGCCCCGGCGACCTCCACAGCATCGTCGTCCTCGCCGACGCCGCCGGGCCCGCGCCCGTCGCGCTCAAGCTCTCCAACGTCGTCGCCCCGCGCCCGTTCACCGAGACCGACCGCGTCAAGCTCGTCGAGATCGCCAGCCCCCTGCTCTCGGCCTTCCACAAGCGAGAGGTCAAGGTCCGCGCCGCCGTCGTGCTCCCCAAGGCCTGGTCCGACCAGCCCGACCGCACCTGGCCCGCCCTCTACTACATCAACGGCTTCGGCGGAGACCACCGCTCCGCCGGACGCATCGGCCAGCAGGCCGGAACCTCCGAAAATGTTCTCCAGGTCGTGCCCGATCCCACCTGCGCCTGGGGTCACAGCGTCTTCGCCGATTCCGCCACCAACGGCCCCTGGGGACGCATGCTCGTCGAGGAACTCATCCCCGCCGTCGAGACCAAGTACCGCGGCCCCGCTTCGCCCGGCGGCGGCGGCGGCGAACGCCGCTACGTCTGGGGCATCTCCTCCGGCGGCTGGAGCAGCCTCTGGCTCCAGATCACCTACCCCGACGCCTTCGCCGGTTGCTGGTCGCACGTGCCCGACCCCGTCGATTTCCGCGACTTCCAGCAGATCAACCTCTACCGCGACGGCGAGAACATGTTCAAGGACGCCGGCGGCCAGCGCCGCCCCCTGGCCCGCACCGGCGACCGAGTCTCGCTCTACTACGACGACTTCGTCGCGATGGAAGAGGTCCTCGGCCACGGCGGCCAGATCGCCTCATTCGAGGCCGTCTTCAGCCCGCGCGAGCCCGACGGCGCCCCGCGCCGCCTCTTTGACCGCGCCACCGGCCGCATCGACCCCCAGACCGCCAAGGCCTGGGAGCCGTACGACATCCGCCTCGTGCTCGAACGCAACTGGCCCGCCCTGGCCCCGCGGCTCAAGGGCAAGATCCGCGTCATCGCCGGCGAGAAGGACACGTTCTACCTCCAGGGCGCCGCCGCGCTGCTCCAGCAGTCGCTCCAGGCCCTCGGCTCCGACGCCGAAGTCACCATCGTCCCCGGCATGCCCCACACCATTCACCAGCCCTCGGCCCGCGCCATGTTCGACACCATCGCTCGGCGCGAGGCCGAACGCGCCGCGCCAGCCGCGCCCGCCGCCCGCGGCCGAGGCCGCGGCCGAGGCCGAGGTCACTGATCCGCCGACAACTGCTCGATCAATCGCTCGACGTACCGCCCAGGCGTTGAGTTCCCGCCGGATCTCCAGCAGCCGTTCCGGCGGCGGCTCCACCTTCCAGCATTTGAACAGCACCGCGCCCGGTCGATGTGCGGCCCGCCGTACGCCCTCGGCCTCGGTCAGCATCCGCTCCACCGCCGCCGCGCGCCCTCGGCCGCTCCGCCTCCAGCCATCGCGGGTCCATCACCCCGCGAAACCCCTCGGCAGCGTCCGGTCCGCCAGGATCTCCGCGGCTCGCGCCCCGGCCAGCCGCCGCAGCAGCTGCGATCGCCCGCCGCTCCGGGTCCACGCCAGCGCCCGCCCGCGCCTCGTTCAGCCGCGCCGCACCGCCCGTCGCTTCCGCCTCCGCCCCGCCGGCCCGATCCGGGTGCTCCGCCGCCGACCGTTCCAGCCACGCCCGGCGCACCATCGCCGGGTCCAGGTCGAACCGGGCGGGCAGGCCGAGCACGTCGAACGGGTCATCCATGGTCGCGGCTCGGCGCCGGCGTTGCACGCCGAGCGGCTCCGGGTGTACGCTTGCGCCCGGCGGCACGGGCCAAGGAGTCTTCTGTGGGCAAGCACCGCTCGGCCAAGCATATCGGCATCGTCGCCGTCAGCCCCGAGGGCTCCGCGCTCTGCTACCGCGAGATCTTCCGCTTCGCCGGCCGCCTGCTCGGCGACCACGGCCACCCCGTCGTCAGCCTGCACAACGAGCCGTTCGAGGACTACATGGCCGCCGTCCTCCGCGACGATTGGCACCGCGTCGGCGAACTGCTCCTCCGCTCGGCCAAGTGCCTCGCCGCCATCGGCGCCGAGTTCTGCATCACGCCCGACAACGTCATGCAGCACGGCGTCGAACTCGCCCGCACCCACTCGCCCATCCCCTGGCTCACCATGACCGACCTGGTCAGCGACCAGGTCGCCGCCGATCAGCGCAAGGTCGTCGGGCTCATCGGCACCAAGATGGTCATGTTCGGCTCCACCTACCAGACCTACCTCGGCCTCAAGGGCGTCAAGGTCATCGCCCCCGACGCCCGCGACGCCGAAACCATCGACGCCATCATCTTCCGCGAACTCGTCCACGGCGCCGTCGTCGAGTCCAGCCGCCAGCAGCTGCTCGACGCCATCGAGCGCATGAAGCAGCGCGGCGCCGAAGGCGTCGTCCTCGGTTGCACCGAGGCGCCCCTCCTGGTCACGTCCGCCAACAGCCCCCTGCCCGTCTACGACACCGCCGCGCTCCTGGCCGAAGGCGCCGTCCGCTTCAGCCTCGGCCTCAAGCCCGTCGGCTGACCGCGCCCCTCACGGGTTCGCGCCCGCCGGCTCCGCCGAACGCTCCACCGGCAGCCCCGCGCGCGTCCACTCCTCCAGGCCCCCGAGATACATCCGCACGTTCTTGTACCCCGCCTGGATCATCCGCTTCGTCAGCGCCCGCGCCGTCGCCGACCCACGGTCGTTCCCGTACACAACCTTCACCTTGAACCGGTCCAGCCGCGGATCCATGTTCTGCGGCGTGTCCCCGATCCGCTCCCAGGCGTAGTTCTTCGCCGTCGGCAGGTGGCCCGCGGCGAAATCCCGGGCCGACCTCGCGTCCAGCAGCAGCAGCCGCTCCGGCGCCCGGCTGTCGGCCATCTCCGCCCGCAACGCATCGATCGTGATCGGCTCGATCGAATCGTCCGTGGTCTTCGATTCGCATCCCCCAAGGGCGGCCAGAGGCAGAATCAGGGCCAGCACCAGCATCCCCAGCCGTTCCATGCGCATCGTCATGCGTTCAGGGTAGCGTTTGCAAACATTCCCGTCCCCTCGGGCGTACCGTTCCTGCGTCGATTCCGGCCCCTGCGGCGAAGCCAACCCGGCGACAACCGGTACACCTACAATGTTCGGACGCAGTTCGGGGAGTAGCGGCTTGATCCTGATCAGTTCCGCAGCGCTCATCGCGACGTTCCTGCTCGGCGCGGCCGCGCCCATCGATTCCGCGCCCCCCGGTGACGATGCACCGAAGAAGCCGCACGCCCGCGCCCGGCTCGTGCTCGAGCATCCGGGCGCTCCGGCCGGCGGCGAAGTGTGGGTTGGCTTGGCGTTCGACATCGACCCCCAGTGGCACATCTACTGGCCCGGCCAGAACGACTCGGGCATGCCCGTCACCATGAACCTGACCTTGCCCCAGGGCGCATCCCTGGGTCAGTGGCGCTGGCCCGCCCCCGTGCGTCACCTCGCCGACGGCGACATTCTCGACCACGTCTACGAAGGCCGCGTCACCATCATCGCCCCGCTCAAGATCCCCGCGACCGCCAAGGCCGGCGACACCCTCTCGATCGGCGGCGAGTTCGACTGGCTCGTCTGCAAGACGCTCTGCCTCCCGGGCTCGGCCAAGCTGAGCGTCGATGTCAAGGTCCTGCCCGCCGACGCCAGGCCCCAGCCCACCGCCGACGCCCCGCTCTTCGAGGCCGCCCGCAAGCGCCTGCCGCGCCCCGCCGGCGGCGATGTGCAGCGCACCATCGACGGCGACAAGGCCACCCTGTCGGTCAAGGGCGCCGCCTCACTCCGCTTCTACCCCTCCGAAAACTCCGTGCGCGTCAGCGACCTTGTCAAGACCGGCGTCGCCACCGGCGACAGCATCACCCTGCCCTTCGAGCGGACCGCCGGCAAGGTCGGCACGCTGCTCGGCGTGCTCGAAGTCGGACGCACAAGCGAAACCCTCTGGTACTGGATCGAGGCGCCCATCCCGGCGCCCAAGGACAAATAGCCCCGTGCCGCGGGGCTGGCCGTCGCCCGGCGCGTCGCCGGTCGCAACGGCCCGACAATCGGCATGGTTCACACACTCTCACAGGAGCAAGGAATGAAAGCGAAGACTTTGTTGGCGATGACTGCGATCGGCGCGATGGCCCTGGGCATGGTCGCGGCGGCCCCCTCCATGGACCCCAAGGAGAAGACCCCCGCCCCGGCGCCCACCGCCGAGCCCAAGAAGACCGACGGCGCCGCCGTCGGCACCGCCGCCCCCGACTTCACCCTCACCGACACCGACGGCAAGACCGTCAAGTTCAGCGAGATCTCCAAGGGCAAGATCGTCGTGATCGAGTGGTTCAACCCCGAGTGCCCCTTCGTCAAGAAGCACCACGAGAAGAACCCCACCTTCGCGAACCTCGTCAAGGAGTTCTCGCCCAAGGGCGTCGTCTTCCTCGCCATCAACTCCGGCGCCCCCGGCAAGGAAGGCGCGGGCAAGGAGATCAGCGCCAAGTTCAAGAAGGACTGGAAGATCGAGTACCCCATCCTGATCGATGAGTCCGGCGACGTCGGCCGCGCCTACGGCGCCAAGGTCACGCCCCACATGTTCATCGTGGGCAAGGACGGCAAGGTCGCCTACAACGGCGCCATCGACAACGACCGCAGCGCCGCCAAGCCCGGCGACGTGAACTACGTCCGCAAGGCCCTCAACGAGATCCTCACCGGCTCCTCGGTCACCGAGGCCTCCAACGCCCCCTACGGCTGCAGCGTCAAGTACGGCGCCAAGAAGTAACCCCTTCGTTGATCAACCACACGCCGGCCCGGTCGAAAGGCCGGGCCGCGCCGTTTCCCCGGCCGTCGCGCTCCATTCATCAACCCCACCCCGCCCGTCGGACGATGTTCCCTCGGGCCCGCCCGGGCCCCTTTTCGGAGCCAGCATGAACCTCGGCGGAGCCCTCAGCACCTTCCTCGACCTGCTCACGGTGATGCTCGGCTTCACCGCCATCATCGTCGTCCACGAGCTCGGCCACTTCCTCGCCGCCCGATGGGCCGGCATCCGCGTCCTGGCCTTCGCCGTCGGCTTCGGCCCCGCCCTGGTCTCCTGGCGCAAGGGCCTGGGCTTCCGCCGCGGCAGCTCCGACCGCGAATACCACGGCCTCTCCCGCGCCGAACGCGCCGAACGCAACATCAGCCCCACCGAATACCGCTGGAACCTCCTCCCGCTCGGCGGCTACGTCAAGATGCTCGGCCAGGACGACGCCGACCCCTCCGCCCGCAGCGCCGAGCCCGACGGCTACCAGTCCTGCGTCCCCTGGAAGCGCATGATCGTCATCTCCGCCGGCGTGGTGATGAACGTCATTCTCGCCGCCGCGCTCTTCGTCATCGTCTTCAGCGCCGGCCTCCGAACCGAGCCCCCGCGCATCGGCGAAGTCCTGCCCGATTCGCCCGCCGCTCTCGCCGTCGCCGAAGCCGCCGAGTCCCTCGACCTTCGCGCCGCCGGTCTCCAGCCCGGCGACCTCGTCGTCGCCATCGACGGTGAAGCCCCCGCCTCCTTCAAGGACATCGCCATCGCCGCCGCCATGACCGCCCGCGGCCGCTCCCTGGCCATCGACGTCGAACGCCCCGGCGTCGACGGTCCCCTCCGCTTCAACATCGCCCCGCGCACCGATCCATCCACCCGCATGATGAGCATCGGCGCCTTCCCCCTGGCTTCCAACGCCCTGCTCCTGCCCAAGAGCCCGGCCGACCGCGCCGCCGTTGAGGCACGCCTGGCCGCGCTCGGAATCCCCGGCGCCCGCGCCGGCATGCGCCTCACCGAGGTCAACGGCGCCCCCGCCCCCCGCGGCGTCTACGACGCCATCGACGCCGCGCGGCGGTCCGGCGGTTCGCCCGTCCAGGTCACGTTCGCCGACGCACAGGGCCAGGCCCGCGGCTCCATCCGCCCCACCGTCGAGCTCTCCACCGTCCAGTTCTTCCGCGACCGCGAGCGCACCAGCCGCGTCGCCCTCGAAACCCTCGCCGGGCTCACGCCCGTCATGCGCATCGAGCGCCTCGCCGACAACGTCTCCGACCCGCGTCTCCGCCCCGGCGACGTCTTCGCCGTGCTCGGCGACCTCGAGTGGCCCAACATCGCCGAGGGCATGGCCGAGATCCGCCGCAACGGCCGAACCTCCATCGGCGTCGTCGTCTGGCGCCCCGCCGACGCCGGCGGCGGCGAACTCATCGACCTCGGCCAGGTCCCGGTCCGCGACGGCGTCATCGGCTTCGGCGCCGGCACCACCGCCTCCACCGACACCCGCCTGGCACGCTTCCCGCGCCTGCCACGCGCCCCGCGCGCCGACGAGCCGCCGCCCGAGCCCCCCAGCGGCGCCGCACTCCCCATCGCTCCCGGCAGCCGCGTCCTGGCCGCCGACGGCGCGCCGGTCAGCACCTTCGCCGACATCCGCCACGCGGTCCTCACCGCCCTCCAGCGCGGCAGCAGCACCGTCGAACTCACCGTCGAAGAGCCGCTCCAGAACGGCCGGCCACCCGCCACCGGCCGCTACACCTGGACCCTCTCCGCCGCCGACCGCGAGTCCCTCGGCCGCCTCACGTGGATCTGCCCCCTCGGCCCCGAACTCTTCGAGCCCGAGCAGACCATCCTCCGCGCCGCCACCGCCTCCGGCGGGATCGACGTCGTCGGCGCCCTCAGAATGGGCCTGCACGAAACCCACGCCGTCATGGTGCAGACCTACCTCACCTTTGCTCGCCTCTTCCAGGGCACTGTCCGAGTCGAGCACCTCAAGGGCCCGGTCGGCATCGCACACATCGGCACCATCATCGCCGACCGCGGCGTCGTCTGGCTGCTGTTCTTCATGGCGGTCGTCAGCGTCAACCTCGCCGTCATCAACTTCCTCCCCCTGCCCATCGTCGACGGCGGCCACTTCCTCTTCCTCCTCTGGGAACAGGCCACCGGCCGACCCGTCTCTGTCGCGGTGCAGAACGTCGCAACCCTCGCCGGCCTGGCGCTCATCGGCACCGTCTTCCTCTTCGTCACCTACAACGACCTCGTCAACCTCGTCCGCTGACCGCGCCCTGCTTCCCCGCGCCGAAGCGCCTTGATGCCTCGATGCCTTGTTGCCTCATTGCCTTCCCGCCGTGCAGCCTTCTGCTTTGCTGCTTTGCTGCCTTGCTGCTTTGCTGCTGTGCTCCCGCCCCGCCATAATCCCCCGTGCACTGGCCGGGCCTGTTGATCA
>JAHCJH010000079.1 GCA_026126345.1 Phycisphaeraceae bacterium
TTGTTGAGGAGCGTGCGGTTCAGCACGACCTCGGAGACCGTGGCACCGAGGTCGCGGCAGCGCACTATGAACTCGGCGTTGGCGATGGGGTTCAGAACGACGTGATCTTCGGGCAAGCGCCGCATCAGAGAGCGGTAGGCGGTTGCGACAACTTCACGGATATCGCCGCGAGATCGAGCGCCCACACGCGGCGCGGCGACAGCGTGGGAACACTGCACGGCGGAGCGCCGTTCACGGCAGACCGGCGCGTCGGCGTGGAAAAGGCTTTGCTCGACCTGCATGGTGCTCGTGTCGGGGACGATCGTGGGTTCAACGGTCGCCTCCCCAGCGCCCTGACGTGCTTGCTTTCGGCGTGCCAGCTCTTCAAGCACCTTCTGACGCATGCGCGAGCGGTCCTCCGAGGTCCGTGTGGCGGGAACCGCGATGCTCGCGCCATTGGTGTTCGCGCATGCAGTCCCGCCGTGCCGCGGCTGGTCGGCAAAGACACGTTCAAGAACCGCTTGCAGGCTGACCCCCTGGGTCGTTTGCCGCATTCATCGCTCCTTTACGGGTCAAGGCGAATGGTGGAACCTAAAGCCTCCGCGAGCATGGACCTCGCTCGGGTCAGCCAGGTGGCCGCCGTTTCGCCGGTTATTCCAAACTGATTGATCAGGGCTTGCTTGTAGCCGTCCGTTCCGAACTGCCACAACGCAACCAACGCCGCTTTGTACTTGGGGTCAAATGTCTCAATGGCTACCTTCGCACGCTCCATGACCACGGGAATGTCAAGGTCCGTGTCTGTATCGTCCTGGGCGAGTCGAAGGATTGCGGAGGCACCGGGACCGAGTTCGTACTGCCGCTGGGTGTCCTTCTTGCGGAGCATGTCGATTGCCTTCCGCTTGGTGCAGACCTTTGCGAAGTGCTCGATGCTCGCCAAGTCGACTTTGTACTTCTTCGGATCCTCAATCAGATCCGCGATGAAGGACGCGATGACCTCCTCACGATCTGACTCGTCGAGCAAGGACGGAAACTCGATAACCAAGTGCCGATGAAGCGGCTCGTCGAGCAGGTCCACTAGCTCGCCGACGGCAGATACGTCCCCCGCCGATATCTTGGCTTCAAGTTCCGTCGCGGGTTTTCGCCTCGGCGGCGGTTGAGGCATCTCGCGGTCCTCCTGACCCTTCTCTGCTGCTCCTTGGCCCTCTACGGCGACCCCCTGGGGGGTATGACAGCGATTCTCCAAAAAAACTGTTCGCCCGAGAATCTTGGGCGAGGCTTGTCATACCCCCGCCCGCTCGCCGTACAGGGTAGCGAGGCCCGACCCGATCACGCCGCCATCCAACAGCGGCCCGGGTCAACGGGGGCCAAGAAATCCAGACCTTGACGGGACCGGCCGTTTCGGAGCCAGGGCGATGTCGCCTCTGGCGGCGGCTGTCGCTCGGCTCCCTGGAGTCAGTCAGGAGCATTCTTTATGAACGAGCATCGCGAACACGAACGGGACGGGGGTTGCGGGTGTGATGAACACGATCGCCGAGAGCGGTTCTGCGTCAACACCGAGGGAACCGAGCACCCTTGGGAGCATCCGCGCATAAGCACCGAGGAGATTGCGCGCCTCGGCGGCTGGGATCCGGCACAGGGCGTCATCGAAGTTCACGCCGACAACACCGAGCGGACCCTTGCGCCGGGCGAGGTCGTCCACCTCCGGCCCGGCCACGCCTTCTGCCGCCGCGTGCGTTGGAAGCGCGGTCTGACCCGAGCGGACCGGATCAGCGCCGAGGTCGCCCTGCTCCGACGCATCTTCCCCGATCTCGAACAGCGCGAGAACTGGGTTCGACTCCCTCGTCTCCCGCTTCCCACGGGCTGGACGCCAAGTCCGTCGGATGTCGCCTTCCAGATCAGCGACGCCTTCCCGGGCGCGCCACCTTACGGTATCTTCGTTCCGGCGGGTCTTCGGTTCAACGGTGCCGTGCCCCAAAACTACACTGAACCTGCCGGGAGTTCGCCGCCCTTCGGCGGGGCGTGGGGTGTTTTCTCCTGGTCGGTCGCGGACGGCGCTGATTGGCGCCCCAGCGCGAGCGTGGAGCACGGCGTCAATCTGCTGCAATGGGTGCGCGGCTTCACGCAGCGGTTCTTGGAGGGGGCGTGAATGCGGCAGACCACCATTACATTCCCGGATGGCGGCTTCGACCGCGTTCGGGCACATCTTCTTCCGTCAGGCGGGCTCTGCGAGGAGGCTGCGTTTCTCTTCACTCGTATTGGGGACGTTGAGAGCGGCCTTTCCCTGTCAGTGATCGGCGACATGCTGATTCCGCCGAGCGGATTCGTGAGTCGGTCGCGGTTCTACCTCGAACTTGCCGATGAGACTCGGGCAACGGTCATCAAGCGTGCCCACGACCTTGATGCAGGACTGATCGAGTGCCATTCGCACCCCGGCCAGCGCGGCGCGTGCTTTTCGTGGAGTGATCTTCACGGATTCGATGAGTTTGTCCCGCACGTCCGCTGGCGTCTCGGCGGGCGCGCATACGCAGCGGTCGTGTTCGCGGCGGATTCTGTGGACGCCCTCGCGTGGACCATGCAGAGTCAAGCAGCGCTAGCCGTTGATGCGATCCATGCCGACGGTCGCCGGATCGATCCAACCCAACTCACCTTGAAGAACTGGAGCGATATCTATGAACGCAGCCCGCTTTGATCGCCAACTGGCGCTCTTGGGTGTCGAGGGGCAGTCGCGGCTTCGGGCCGCTAAGGTCGCGGTCGTCGGCGCGGGCGGCACGGGAAGCGTGGTCGTGCCGGAACTCGCGTTGCTGGGCGTTGGGCACATCATCATAATCGACCACGACGCAGTTGAGGAGAGCAACCGCAACCGGCACTTCTGCGCCCGGCATGACGACGCCATTCCGGGCACTGCCAAAGTGGACATCGCGCGCCGAACGGTGAATGAGTTTGACCCGAGCATCACGGTTGAAGTCATTCCTGAGAGCCTATTGAGCGTGGCGGCGTTTCAGGCTGTCCGGTCGGCGGACTATGTATTCGGCTGCGTTGATCTCGAAGGGGTCCGTTTGGTGCTGCTCGAACTGTGCATGGCGTTCAGCAAACCGTACTTCGACATCGCAACCGGCGTCGAAGCCGGGCCACCGCCGATGTACGGAGGGCGGGTGTGCTGCTCGCTTCCTGGCGGCGGTTGCTTGTCCTGCCTGGGCGAACTGGATGCGGCGGAAGCGGGGCGGGACTTAGAGTCATCGGAACAGCGTCGCGACCGCGAGGCCATCTACGGCGTGAACAGGGCCGCCCTTGGCGCTCACGGGCCGTCCGTCGTGTCGATCAACGCGGTCGTGGCATCCCTCGCGGTGACAGAGTTCATGAAACTCTGCACGGGGCTTTCAGCCCCAACACGCCTCTTGAAATACGATGGAGGCATGTCCCGTGTGTCGCCGCGCCGAGACGCGCCTGCTGCTGATTGCTACTACTGCAAGGGCATCGCGGGCGCAGGGGCAGACGCGAGCAGCGATCGCTTCATCAAATGCAACGTGTGATCCGATCGCTCCTCTGCCCCTCTGGGGCAGGAAGGAGGAACGAACTCACCTTCCACGGGTTGCGCTCCGCCCGCGAGGACGCGGGCTGCGCTCCACCCGTGGCTACATTCCTGCGCCCCGTTGGGGCGAAGCCTCGTGCATCCGATCCCAACTCCGATGCCTTTCTCGGTGCCCTCTGTGCCTCTGTGGTGAACCGCCTTTGGTCTTTCCCGCGCAGCGGGTCCTGCGGACGGCGTATCAAGGCCCTACGCCGCCACCGTCGCGCTTATCACCTCCGACCACCGCCCCTTTTCCCCGCGCGTGCTCACCCACCGCAGGGCGTAGTACGCCGTCTTGCCCGCTTCGGCGCTGGGGAAACCCGTTTGCAGGTTGCCGCGTGAACTCACGGAGAGGAACTTGTACGAATCGCGGCCACTCCAGCCCGAGGACGGGAGGGGCGGCGCGGGCTGGCCCGTGGGGGTCAGCGCCAGCCAGACTTCGGCCCCGATCGTCCCCGGCGGCTTGCCACCGCTCCCGCGCCGCGTGGGCGAGCCGGTCCGCTCGGCGCCGTCCGTGAACCGCAGTCGGTGCCTGCGCCGCCGCCCGCGTTCACCCGATTCAAGTAACGCCGACGAGCCATCGCGCCCGCGTCTCACTCGGCTCTCCCAGCAGCCAGTTCACGCGACAGGCTTCTCCACGCCCGCTCGCTCGGCCGCACGCACCAGGCCCCGCAGCATCCTGCGGAACACGATCCCGTGCAGCGGAAGCACCGAGTACCAGTACGCGATGCCCAGCAGACCGCGCGGCCGGAACCGCGCCGTCATCACCAGCCGCGCACCGCCGGCGGCGGTCGGCGCGCCTTCCACCTCGAAACCGAGCGTCGCCACGCCCGGGAGCTTCATCTCCGCCGTCAGAACCAGCCGGCGCGGCGGCTCGATCGCGGTCACACGCCAGAAGTCCAGCGCATCGCCCAGGAGCAGTTCGTCCGCGCTCCTTCGGCCGCGGCGCAGGCCCGGCCCGCCCGCCACCCGGTCCATGATGCCCCGCAGCCGCCACAGCCAGTTCGCCGCGTAGTACCCGCGCTCCCCGCCCAGCGTGCACACCGCGGCCCACACCGCCTCGGGCGGCGCAGCCGTGGTCGCCTCGCGCCGATCGACGAACTCGGTCCCTCCCGCCCACGGCGGGTCGCCCGGCATCACGCCCGCATCCGACCAGGCCGTCTCGACCGCGCCGTGGTGCACCTTCTCCAGCGCGGCATCCATGGCCTGCCGGATGGTGAGCCGCCCGTGCCCCGGCGGGTGGGGCATGAGCCGCACGGCCTCATCATCCCGGCACACCACGCGGTTCTTCAGCCCCTCGGCCAGCGGCCGGGCGATGCGCGCGTGCAGCGGCGTCACCAGGTGAATCCAAAGCGAACTCAGCCGCGGGGTCAGCACCGGGACGGGGATCACCAGCCGCCGCCGCAGGTGCAGCGCCCTGGCCATCTCCCGCATGATCTCCAGGTACGAACAGACCTCCGGCCCGCCGATGTCCAGCGTGCGGCCGGCCGTCGCCGGTGTTTCCAGGGCCGCGATGAGATAGTGCAGCACATCTCGCACCGCGATCGGCTGAGATTCCGTGTGCACCCAGCGGGGCGTGATCATGATCGGAAGCCGCTCGACCAGGTAGCGGAGGATCTCGAACGACGCCGATCCCGAGCCGATGATCATCGCCGCCCGCAGCACCGTGACGGGCACCGCGCCGCCCTCCCGCGCACCGCCCTCACCCCCGCGCAACGCGGCCTCGACCTCGCGCCTCGATGAGAGGTGCTCGCTGAGCCCCGCGCCCGTTTCGCCCAGCCCGCCCAGATAGATGATCCGCTCCACGCCCGCCCGCGCCGCGGCCCGGGCAAAGGCCTCGGCGAGCGCCAGGTCGCGCTTGCGGTACTCCGGCCCGGCGGCGTCCATCGAGTGCACCAGGTAGTACGCGGCGCGGCAGCCGCGCATCCCGGCTTCGAGCACGGCCGCATCCCCGGCGTCCCCCTCGACGATCTCGACGCGATCTTCCACGGTCGCCGCCCACGGCCGGGCCCGGAGCTTGGCCGCGCTCCGCGCCAGGCAGCGCACGCGATACCCCCGCTCGACCAGCCGCGGGGCAAGACGCCCGCCGATATAGCCGGTCGCGCCGGTCAAGAACACCGTGCATGATGTCGCTGCTTTCAAGCGGGTTGATCGTAGCGATTCGGGGCGTGCCTACCCGGCCGGCACGCGCCGTCGCGATCACCATCCGCCCGACACGACGTTCACCGTCGCGCCGGTGCGTCCGGACGGTTCAAGTCGCGGACCAGATCCTCGAGCGCTGCGGAGTCCAGCGTGATGAAACCCCGGCCCGGCCGGTCGAAGTCGATGGTCACGAAGAGCGTCGCGGTGACCAGCGCCGCCAGGCAGACCGACATGCCCGCGGTGCGCCGTTCCGACAGGCCCACCCCGTAGCCGATCGTCCCCATCGCTAGGCACGACGACACGATCAGCACGATCACCATCTCGGCGGGCAGGTGACGCCGCTCGAAGGCGTTCCGCCGGGCAAACTCATCGCCGACCGCCTGCAGCCCCGGCACCACCACCGTTGCGTACTGCGGCGCCTGGCGAACGCCCTCGAACGCCGCGATGCGGGCGGCGTCGAAACGCTCGAGCATCCGCCCCGTCAGGTCATCGGCAGGGCCGCGGTCGTGCCGCGTGAGCAGTTCCAGCCGCAGCGCGGCGTATTCCCGCAGGCTCCGCCGCACCTGGTCGCCGTTCGGGAGCAGCTCCGCCCGTTCGTAGGCGTTCTTGACCGCGCTGGCCTCGGCCCACAGCGCATCCTGGCGGTTGTTGAAGCGGCTCATCGCGCCGGAAAACGAGAACCCCAGCAGCAAACCCAGAAGCCCCAGCATCGCCGCCTGGATCGTGCCGAGCTGGTCATCGTCGGGCGCGTGCGTCCGTCGCCGCTTCCGGCCCATCCGCACACCGTTCCACAGGCTCGCAAAGACGACGACGACCAGCAGCAGAATCACGACGAGTGTGGGCCAGGTGTTCATGCGCCGATTCTACTGCCACCGTCGATCGTGCCGGCAGTCTTAGCCGTCCCGGAGGGGTCGCAGACGGCGAGCGGCCACATCTGTGCGCCACTTGTGTCCGCCCGTCGCACAAACATGGTCACTGCCTGGCCTTCGCCTTGCCGCGCCGGCATCATCGCCGCATGAACGCCGCATTCCTCGCCGCCGCCGGTTCTCCCGCCTCGATCCTCCCGCCGCGCTCCATCCCTCGCGCGCGTTTCAACCCCTTCGCTCCACCCGCGCCCGCGCCCGCGCCGCCCATCGCTCCGCCATCGTCTCCACCGCCGCCATCGCCGGTTGAACCGCCTCCCCCCCCGCCCGCCCTGACCAACCCGACTCCCCTGCCTTATCTCGCGACTCGCGACTCGCATCTCGCGACTACTCCGCCCGCCCACGCCCTCTACCACCGCAACCTCGAACGCATCGCCGAAGCCGATCTCCGCGGCCAGCCCCCCGATGACGAAACCCTCCGCCGGCTCGACCTGCTCCGCCGTCCAGTTCGTCTCCGCCGCGAGCATCGACCTGCGCGAACGCACCCTCAACGCCCGACTCGCCCGCGACGCCCAGGCCGCCGCCCGCCGCGCCGACGTCCACGCGCGCAGCACCACCGCCGCGCGCCGCCGACCGCTCGCGTCACGATCCACCCGACGACGACATTCACTTCGGCGACGACGCCACCACCGAAGCCACCCGCCCGCCCCGCGCCCGATCACGATCTCGCTCCCGTTCCCGCGCGCATGACCTGCCCCTGCTCCCCGTCAACCCCGCCGACATCACCCCACCCCCGCTCGAAGATGACGACTTCGCCCCAGCCAGCCCACCCCCCGGCAACCCACCCTCCAGCGCGCTCGACTCTTCTGAATCCGCGTCCATCCGTGCCGATCCGTGTCCCCTGCCTTCTCCTCGCGACGCGCGACTCGCGTCTCGCGACTCTCCTGTCCCCCCTCAGCACTCAGCACCCAGCACTCAGCACTTCCCCGCCGCCCCGCCTTGATTTGCTGCTTTTCCGCGTTCCCGCTTTGCTGCCTTCCGCGCCGGCCTCCCGCAGCGGCGCGGAATCTGCGGCCGGTCGGCCGATTCTGCCGAAGAACCCGGCATGCCGCCGTTCGAGCATCAACCGGCCCTGATCATCGCCGATGGGGGGTTGCCCGCGCTGCTGGCGATGTGGATGGAGGGCGTCGTCCGGCGTCCGCCGCCGGCGGCCCGTCCGCCGATGAGGCCGGCCCGGTCGGCCGCGATCGAAGGAGGAGGGGGGGCCGGAGTGGTTGTGGGGGGGGCGGACGAGGAATCCCTGCGGCTGGCGCCGCACCTGGTCTTCCGGCCGGCGGGGCTGTCTCCCCCGGCGTGGGAGGCGGTGGAACGCGCGGCGGAGATCTGCCAGTTGGGCCGCGTGATCAACGGGTCGGCCGGCGGCGAGGCGGAACTGGCCGTGGGGCTGGAGCCGCCGGAAACCGCCGCGGGCCTGGCCGAATCGCGGCTGTTGCTCGATGCGTGCGAAGAGGCGGTGCGGCAGGGGCTCACCCGGATCATCTGGCCGGTGCAATTGGGGCCGGGGCGGCTGGGGCAGTCGGCGGACCCCGACCGAGTTCGGGCGATCGCCCGCGCGGCGGACCGGGCCTTGCTGGCGTCGCGGCTGGCAGCGCTGGATGCCCCGGCGTCGGCGGCCGGGCTGAGGATCGAGACGCCCTGGCTGGACCTGACCGACGACCAGATCGCCGACCTGGCGGCCGATGCCGATGCGCCGGTGTCGGCGGCGTGGTGGTGTGTCGGGGCCGGTGGCGGGGGGGCCGGTGGGGAAGCAGCGGAGGGAATGGGCGGGGCGACGAGCGAAGAATGCACCGCCTGCGGTCGGTGTGCGGCCTGCCGCCGCTGGGGCGGGGCGCTGGGGGCTGTGGGCCTGCTGGCGGCCGCGACAGCCGAGACGTCATTCGCATCGGAGCCACGGTGAACACTTCCCCGATCGTCCCGGCCTCGCGCATCGTCGTGCAGAAGTTCGGCGGCTCTTCCGTCGCCGATGCGGCGAAACTGCGCCGTTGCGCGGAGCACGTGGCCGCGGCGGTGCGCCGCGGGCTGCGGCCTGTGGTCGTCGTGTCGGCGATGGGCGACGGAACCGACGACCTGATCGAACTGGCCCGGACGGTGGACCCTTCGACAGCCGACCGGCGCGAGATGGACCAGTTGCTGGCCACCGGCGAACAGGTGAGCATCGCGCTGATGGCCATGACCCTCAAGAGCATGGGCCTCTCGGCGGTGAGCCTGACCGGGGCGCAGTGCGGCGTGCGGACCGATGGTGTCTTCGGCCGGGCGACGATCCGCTCGATCGACACCGCCCGGCTGCAGGAGCTGCTCGGCTCGGGCGTGGTGCCGGTGGTGGCGGGGTTCCAGGGCGTGACCGATGCGGGCGAGGTGACGACGCTGGGCCGCGGCGGCAGCGACACCACGGCCGTGGCGCTGGCGGCGAGCCTGGGCGGGTCGTGCGAGATCTACAAGGACGTCGACGGTGTCTTCACGGCCGATCCGCGCCTGGTGCCCGAAGCCCGCAAGCGGCCCCGCGTGTCGTACGAGGAGATGCTCGAGGCGGCGTCGCTGGGCTCGCAGGTGATCCACCCGCGGGCGGTGGAACTGGCCAAGAAGTACAACGTGCCGGTGCGCGTGCTGCACAGCCAGCTGGCCGGGCCGCACGAACTGGAGGACCCCGACCGCGGCACGGTGGTCGTGGCCGACGATGCGAGCATGGAGAACCGGGTCGTCTCGTCGGTGGTGCTGAAGAAGGGCGTGGGGCGGATCTCGATCCGGGGGCTGGAGAACCGCCCGGGCATCCAGGCGGCGGTCTTCGGGCCGATCGCCGAGGCGCACGTGCCGGTCGACGACATCATGCAGGAAGACGACGGGCCCGGCACGATCAATCTGACGTTCACCATGGACCGGGGCGACCTGGCCGAGGCCAGCGCGATCATGGACGGCACCGCGCGCAAAGTGGGGGCCCAGGCGGTGCGGATCGACTCGGGCCTGTGCACGGTGTCGGCGGTGGGCGCGGGCATGCGCACCAGCAGCGGCGTGGCGGCGGTGATGTTCCAGGCCCTGGCCGGCGAGGGCATCCGCGTCGAGAACATCACCACCAGCGAGATCCGCATCTCCTGCGTGCTGCTGGAGGCCGACGGCCAGCGGGCCGTGCGCTGCATCCACAGCGCGTTCGGGCTGCACTGCCCGCAGGAAGAGGTGGCGCGTGCGGCGGCCGTGACGCTGCCGTCGGCGATCCGCTCGCGGGCGTAGGGCCGCGCTGGCCCGGGCCCGGCGGCGGATACCATCGGCCCCATGACCGCCAACACCATCGCGACCGGCCCAACGGGCAGCGTCCAACGCTGGAGCCGCACCCTGATCCCGACCGCGCGCGAGGCGCCGGCCGAGGCCGAGAGCCCCTCGCACGTGCTGCTGCTGCGGGCCGGGTACATCCGCAAACTCGGCGCGGGCATCTACGACTACCTGCCGCTGGCCTGGCGCGTGCTGCGGAAGCTCAGCGAGATCGTGCGCCAGGAGATGGACCGCGCCGGGGCCAGCGAGTTGTGCCTGCCGGTGCTGCTGCCGACGGAGCTGTACGCGGGGACCAAGCGCGACGTCGACTACGGCGACCTCCTGTTCAAGGTGACCGACCGCAAGGGCTCGGTCGCGGCCCTGGGCCCGACGCACGAGGAACCGGTGACCGAGCTGGTCCGCGGGTCGATCAATTCGTACAAACAACTTCCGCTGAACCTGTACCAGATCCAGACCAAGTTCCGCGACGAGGCCCGCCCGCGATCGGGCCTTCTGCGCTGCCGCGAGTTCATCATGAAGGATGCGTACTCGTTCCACCTGGCCCTGGAGGGGCCCGGCGGACTGAACGAGACGTACGACCGCATGTACCAGGCGTACGTGAACGTCTTCTCGCGGTGCGGGCTGGACTTCACGGTCGTCGAGGCCGAGAGCGGGCCGATCGGCGGCTCGGCCAGCCACGAGTTCATGGTCAACTGCGCCAGCGGCGAGGACACGATCCTCAAGTGCCCGGTGTCGGGCTACGCCGCCAACGTCGAGAAATGCGAGATCGGCGCCCGGACCGCCGGAACGTTCACCGAGCCGCCCACCGGCGAGTGGACCGAGGTGCACACGCCGGGCCTGCCGGGCATCCATGAGGTCGGCAAGTTCATGAAGGTCAAGCCCGACCGCATGCTCAAGACGATCGTGTTCCAGGTGACCGGCAAGGTGGGGGGCGCGCTCTCGCCCGACGATCCGACGTGGATCCTGGCGACCGTGCGGGGAGACCACGACGTCAACGAGGGCAAGGTCAAGGCCGCCAGCGGCTACACCGTGGCGCTGGCCAACGAGGTCGCGGCCCGCGCCGCGGGGTTTGCCATCGGGTACGTCTCGCCGCGCTGCGTGAACACGGTGCCGGGCACGATGCTCCTGATCGATCCCGACGCCTCGCACGGCGGCTTCTGGGCCACCGGGGCCGACAAGCCCGACCACCACGCCAAACATTTCAACTGGCGCCGCGACGTGGGCGCGAAACTGGACCAGCCGCGTTATGTCAAACTCGCCGACCTCCGCAATGCCATGGAGGGCGACCCCTCGCCCCGCGCCGAGGGAGCGAAGCTCGTGACCGGTCGGGGCATCGAGGTTGGGCACATCTTCAAGCTGGGCACGAAGTACTCCGACGCCATGGGGCTGTCGATCCTCGACGACAAGCAGCAGAAGCGTTCCGTGATCATGGGCTGCTACGGCATCGGCGTCAGCCGCACCATGGCGGCGTGCGTCGAGATGAGCCACGATGAGAACGGCATCGTCTGGCCCATGGGCCTGGCGCCGTACCAGGTGCTGATCACGATGATGAAGCCCGACGACCCCGAGCAGCAGCGGATCACCGGCGAGGTGGCCGAGCGGCTGGCCGCGCGGGGCGTGGATGTGCTGATCGACGACCGCGACGAGCGCCCCGGCGTGAAGTTCAAGGACGCCGACCTGATCGGCATCCCCATCCGCCTGACCATGGGCGACAAGGCCCTGGCCGCGGGCGCTGTGGAGTTCAAGAAGCGCACCGCCAAGGACAAGGGCGAACTCGCCCCCCTGGCCGATGTCGCCGACTGGGTGATCGAGGCCATCCGCGACGCCGGCGTGGCCGAAGCCAAGCGGTGAGGCCGGAGCGCCCCGCGTGCAGCCCGCGCCGATCCAACTCGAGCACGCCGACAGCGGCCCGCGGCTGGAGCAGGCCCGGACGCTGTTCGCCGAGTACGCCCGGGTGATCGAGCCCCTGGCCGGCTGCAGCCTTCAGTACCAGAAGTTCGACGCGGAGCTTGCGACCCTGCCCGGCCTGTACGCGCGTCCGCGCGGGCGCATGCTCATCGTCCTGGCCGACGGACAGCCGGCGGGCTGCATCGCGCTGCGGCCGCTGCCGGCGCTCGGACCGGGCGCGTGCGAGATGAAACGCATGTACGTGCGACCGGCGTTTCGCGGCCGTGGCATCGGCCGCATGCTCGCGGCACGCCTGCTCACCGAAGCGGCGGCCGCCGGGTACTCCATCATGAAGCTGGACACTTCGTCGACCATGCACGAGGCCATGGGCCTGTACCGATCGCTCGGCTTCGTCGAATGCCCCCGGTACAACGACGACCCCATGGACGACACGCTGTGGTTCGAGCGGCGTCTGCCGTAGGAACCGGGGTTCGCAGGGCCGCCGCCGGGGTCTCCAGCCGCCCCGTTTTACATAACAGGGATTCTCGGACCTTCCGCCGACACTGACGGAAGCCTACATCGAGCGGGACCGCATGTCAACTGCAGGAAATCCACGCGGCGGCTGCGCGCCCGCGACGGGCGAGCGACCCCACGGAAAGCAGGTCATCGACGGACACAAAGACCCAGCGGCGAGGACCGGGCGGGCCGAGGAACGAGCGGATGCGGGCGGCAGCAACCAAACGCGCGACGTGCCGGCGCGTAACGCCGAGCATGGCCGCGGCCACAGGGACGGGTACCACACCGCCCGGGCATTCTTGATGAATACGCCTCCACCACCCGACGCAACGAATACGGTGATCGAGCGTCAGTTCCAAAGGTGACGCCATGCAACAGAGTAGCAGAAACGGATTCCGCGTGCCGCAAGAGCGGCACGCGGCCAGGCGGGGGACCAACCTTTGGTCCCCCCCTGGACCCCCCCCCTTTGTCTCTCTCCTCCCTGGGCCCCCGCGGTGTAAGCCCCGGAGGGCGGTGCGCGCGCACAGACGCGGACGTCCGAGGCAAC